>NZ_JBLEBI010000049.1:0-39028 GCF_047340315.1 Streptomyces sp. AF1A | reverse complement strand
TGCCGGCCGCGGAGCCCGCGGGCGCGCTCGGTGTGGTGCGGTTCCGGCGCGGTGCGCGGGCCGGCGGTCACGAGGGCTGCCGCGGTCACGGCGAGGCCGGCCGCGATGGCCCGCCTTCGATGCCGCAGGAGTCGCTGCACCTGGTACCGCCCGCCGCCCACCCGCACCGGAGGGAACTGCGGCACCGCGCAGGTCGCCGGCGCGTCCGTGCCCAGCGGACGCGGGAGCCGGAGCGGAGGCGGGAACGGGGATCGGGCGGGCGGGGGAGACGAGGAGGCGGGTGCGGTGGGCGTGGAGGGGAGCGGGGACGACGAGGACAAGGGCATGGGAATCACCGCCTGCGACGAGAGTTCGGCTTGCGATGCCACGATGAGGCCTCGCGCCGAAGTCCGCCGGAGCCGGTGGACCACGGGCCGGTTGTGGAAAACCCGCCCACCCGAACGAGCGAGCCCCGCCCGTCCCGGAGCCCTACGGCAGTGCGAAGCCGGGGTCCATCCCGCCGAGGGCGTCTGCGCACCGGCAGTCCCGCGCTCCGGTTTCCGGCAGCGCGGCCACCGCGTCGAACAGCACCCCGCGCAGCCGGTCCACGTTGGCCGCGAAGACCCGCAGGACCTCCTCGTGCGAGACGCCCTCGCCGGTCTCGGCGCCCGCGTCGAGGTCGGTGACCAGGGTCAGGGACGTGTAGCAGAGCTCCAGCTCCCGGGCGAGCGCCGCTTCCGGGTGGCCGGTCATGCCCACGACCGACCAGCCCTGCGCCTGGTGCCACAGCGACTCGGCGCGCGTCGAGAAGCGCGGCCCCTCGACCACGACCAGCGTGCCGCCGTCCACCGGCTCCCAGTCACGGCCGCGGGCGGCCTTCAGGGCGACCGCCCGGCCGGCGGGGCAGTAGGGGTCGGCCATGGACACGTGCACGACGTTCGGCACGGTGCCGTCGGGCAGCGGCAGCCCGTCGAAGTACGTCTGGACCCTGGTCTTCGTGCGGTCCACCAGTTGGTCCGGCACCAGCAGGGTGCCGGGGCCGTACTCGGGCCGCAGGCCGCCGACCGCGCACGGGCCGAGGACCTGCCGGACGCCGACCGAGCGCAGTGCCCACAGATTGGCGCGGTAGTTGATGCGGTGCGGCGGCAGATGGTGGCCGCGGCCGTGCCGGGGCAGGAAGGCGACCCGCCGGCCGGCGATCTCGCCGAGGAACAGGGAGTCGCTGGGCGGCCCGTAGGGGGTGTCCACCTGGACCTCGGTCACGTCGTCGAGGAACGAGTAGAAACCCGAGCCGCCGATTACGCCGATCTCTGCGTTCGCCATGACCAGCACACTAGCTGGCGCCCGAGCCGCCGGGGGAGCCGGTGCCCGAGAGCGCCGAAGACCCCGCCGTCGCGGGACGGCGGGGTCCGGGTGATCTCGGGTGTCTCAGGCGGCGGAGGAGCTCGCCGAGGACGTCGACGACGAGGACGACGACGAGGACGACTTCGCGTCGGACGAGGTGGAGCCGGACGACTTCGACTCGGAGGGCTTCGACGCCGGGCTGCTGCTCGACGTGGAGCCGCGGGAGTCGTTGCGGTAGAAGCCGGAGCCCTTGAAGACGATGCCGACCGCGGAGAACACCTTCTTCAGACGGCCGCTGCAGCTGGGGCACTCGGTCAAGGCGTCGTCGGTGAACTTCTGCACCGCCTCGAGGCCCTCGCCGCACTCGGTGCACTGGTACTGGTAGGTCGGCACTGTCTTCCTCCTGGCACTCTCACTCAATGAGTGCTAACGAGGGTCCATAGTGACGCATTCCCGGGGCTCAGTCCACTGTCATCGGCACTCGGTGACCGACGCCACGTGCGACGGTGCGGTTCTGCTGCCGGGCCACCAGCAGCGACCTCAGTGCCACCAGGGTGGCCAGCGCGAGCACCGTGCCGGCCATGGGGACCAGGAATCCGGCGCCGTCCCACAGCCGGTCCTCGAGCTGTCCGGCGACGGTGACGGCGGCCGCCTGGCCGAAAGCCACCGCGCCGGTCAGCCAGGTGAAGGCCTCGGTGCGGGCACCGGCCGGGACCAGGGCCTCGACCAGTGTGTAGCCGGTGATCAGCGCCGGCGCGATGCACATGCCGACCAGCAGGCCGAGCGCGCCGAGCAGCGGCACCGAGTGCGCCGTCCACAGCGCGGACGCGCTCAGCGCGAGCGCCGTGTAGCCGGCGACCAGGCGACGCCGGGGAGCCACCTTCCAGGCGATGGCGCCGCAGACGATGCCGGACAGCATGTTGCCTGCCGCGAAGACGCCGTACAGGACGCCGTTCAGGCCGGGCTCGCCGATCGAGTGCGTGAACGCCGCCAGGGACACCTGCATTCCGCCGAAGACCGAGCCGATGCCCAGGAAGGCGACGACCAGCACGCGTACGCCCGGGACGCGCAGTGCGGAGGCGTGCGGCACGCGCGCGTGCCCGCCCGTGCCGGCGACCGGCGGCTGGGTGCGCTTCCGCGCGGCGAACAGCAGACCGCCGACGAGGGTGAGCGCGGCCTCGGTGAGCAGGCCGGCCGCCGGCGCGACGGCGGTGCACAGCGCGGTCGCCAGCAGGGGGCCGAAGACGAAGGTCAGCTCGTCGGTGACGGACTCGAAGGCCGCCGCGGTGGCCATCAGGGGCGAGCCCTGGAGCGTGACGCCCCAGCGGGCCCGCACCATGGGGCCGATCTGCGGCACCGAGGCGCCGGTGGGCACGGCCGCCAGGAACAGCGCCCACAGCGGCGCGTGCGCGAGGGCGAGCACCGTCAGGGACAGGCCCGACAGCGCGTGCACCAGGACGCCGGGCACCAGCACGGCCCGCTGGCCGAAGCGGTCGGCCAGCCGCCCGCTGTAGGGCGCGAACAGTGCCATGGACACCCCGGTGGCGGCGGCGATGGCGCCCGCGGCGCCGTAGGAGCCGGTGGTGTGCTGCACCAGCAGCACGATGGAGAGGGTGAGCATCGCGAACGGCTGGCGTGCCGCGAAGCCGGGGAGCAGGAAGGTCCAGGCGCCGCGGGTGCGCAGCAGCTGCCCGTATCCGGGGCGGGAGGATGCCGGCGGCGTCGTCGCCGGTTCGTCGGTGGTGACCGTGGATCCCACGGCCCGTGCCTTTCTGCCGCCTGGTAGCGCGGGCCCCGTGCGGGTCCGGGCGCCGAGAGCTGTCCTCTTGCGCGGACTGCGGTAGATACCGGCGCCCACGGCGAGTGGGGGGCGACACGGCCGCCATACGGTCGCGCCAGCTCTGCGTCAGGCAGAGTTGGTTCGATCAGGGTGCGCCTTCATGTTACAGGGATCACCGCCCGCTCCGGCTGTGAAAAGGAGCACCAGGCAGGGCGGTCACCTGTGATGACGCGAGGTGTCGGCCGCCGGAAGGGCCTTTCAGCGGGACCTGCGTGATTCCGGCCCGTCCGTGCCCAGCCAGTCGGCCAGCTTGCCGCCGTGGGCGACGGCGCGCAGGCGCCGTTCCGCCGCGTCGCGGACCGGGTCGGTGGTGACGACCAGCAGCTCGTCGCCGCGCCGCAGCACCGTCGTCGGCAACGGGACAAAAGATTTTCCTTCGCGCACCACGAGGGTGACGGCGGAGCCGGGTGGCAGCCGCAGCTCGCCGACCTCCACGCCGTGCATGCGCGACCCCTCCCCGATCGTGACGGACAGCAGGTGGCCGCGCAGCCGCTCCAGCGGTGCCGACTCGATGCCGAGGTCGGAGGCCTCGCCCTCCTCGCCCAGGCGCAGCGTGCGGGCCAGCCACGGCAGGGTCGGCCCCTGGACGAGCGTGTAGGCGACGACCAGCATGAACACGATGTTGAAGATGCGGCGGCTGCCGGGGACGCCGTTCACCATCGGGATCGTCGCCAGGATGATGGGCACGGCGCCGCGCAGTCCCGCCCAGGACATCAGGACCTGCTCCTGCCACGGCACCCTGAACGGCACCAGGCTGAGCACCACGCTCAGCGGGCGCGCCACCATGGTCAGCACCAGCCCGGTGACCAGGGCGGGCAGCACGTCGTCGCCCAGTTCGTGCGGCGTGACCAGCAGGCCGAGGACGACGAACATGCCGATCTGGGCGATCCAGCCGAGCCCCTCGGCGAAGCCGCGGGTCGCGGGCCAGTGGGGGAGTCGTGCGTTGCCGAGCACCATCGAGGCCAGGTAGACGGCCAGGAAGCCGCTGCCGTGCGCGAGGGCGCCGGCGGCGTACGCGGTGACGGCGATCGCCATCACGGCGATCGGGTAGAGGCCGGACGCGGGCAGCGCCACGTGCCTCAGGCCCCAGGAGCCTATCCAGCCCACCGCGAGCCCCATGGCCGCGCCGATGGCCAGCTCCAGGACTATCTCGCCCAGCAGGACGTACCAGTGCTCGACCGGTCCGGCGGCGGAGAAGGCGACGACCAGGATGACCACCGGTGCGTCGTTGAACCCGGACTCCGCCTCCAGCATGCCCGTCACGCGCGCGGGGAGGGGGATTTTGCGCAGCACCGAGAAGACCGCCGCCGCGTCCGTGGACGACACCACGGCGCCGATGATGAGCGCCTGCCGCCATTCCAGCCCCACCAGGTAGTGCGCGCCCGCCGCCGTGACGCCCACGCTGACCGCGACGCCCGCCGTCGCCAGCACGGTGGCGGGCGACAGGGCCGGCCGGATCTCCTTCCACTTGGTGCCCAGGCCGCCCTCGGCGAGGATCACGACCAGGGCCGCGTAGCCCATGACCTGGGTCGACGCGGCGTTGTCGAAGCGGATGTGGCCGAGGCCGTCCTGGCCCATGAGCACGCCGATCCCCAGGTACACGAGCAGGCTGGGGAGCCCGCTGCGGGAGGAGAGCCGCACGGCCGCGACGGCGACGAGCAGGACGACGGAGCAGACGAGCAGGAGCTGGTTGAGGTGGTGAACAGTCAGCGGCGGATCCTTCCCCGAGATCTGCGGTTACTTCGTTACCTTACCTAACTCTTGACGCTTTCTTGACGCTTGGCGGGGCAAGATCGAACGTCCGTGCGCGCTGGTTCCCGACTCCGCGTCAAGGGGGACAGGGCCCTGCGCCTATGGTTGCTCCAGCGCTCATTCAAAGTCACAGCCCGACCTGCCGCTCGCGTTAGGACAGCAAGGACAGCGATGCCCCCCAACACCACCGCCACAACGGGTGACACCGCCACGGGTGCCACGTCCGTCCCGTCCGGCAGGAAGAAGGGGCGCAAAGCCCGACTGATCGTGCTGGTGCTCGTCCTGGCCATCATCGGCGGCATCGCCTACGGGGCGTACTGGTCGATCAGCACCGTCCGCGCCTCCTTCCCGCAGACCACGGGATCGATCACGCTCGACGGCCTGTCCGGGCCGGTCGACGTCAAGCGGGACGGCAACGGCATTCCGCAGATCTACGCGTCCTCCGCCGAGGACCTGTTCATGGCGCAGGGCTACGTCCAGGCGCAGGACCGGTTCTACGAGATGGACGTGCGCCGCCACATGACCTCGGGACGCCTGTCGGAGATGTTCGGCAAGAGCCAGGTCAAGAACGACGAGTTCCTGCGCACGCTCGGCTGGGACCGGGTTGCCAAACAGGAGTACGACACCAAGCTGTCGGCCTCCACGAAGACCTACCTCCAGGCCTACGCCAAGGGAGTCAACGCCTACCTCCAGGGCAAGGACGGCAAGGACATCTCCCTGGAGTACGCGGCCCTCGGCCTCACCAACGACTACAAGCCGCAGAAGTGGACCCCGGTCGACTCCGTCTCCTGGCTGAAGGCGATGGCCTGGGACCTGCGCGGCAACATGCAGGACGAGATCGACCGGGCCCTGATGACGAGCCGCCTCGGCCCGCAGCAGATCCAGGACCTGTACCCGGAGTACCCGTACAGCCGGAACAAGCCGATCGTGCAGGAGGGCCAGTACAGCGATCTGACCCACAGCTTCCAGCAGAGCGGCTCGGCCGGCGCCTCCCAGGGCACGGCCGGGGGCACCACGGCGGGCGGCGCCACGGGCGGCTCCCAGGGCACGTCGGGCGCGACCGGCTCCACCACCTCGGGCGCCACCGGATCGGGGCTCACGAGCCAGCTGGCGGGCCTGTACAACGTCCTGGACGACGTGCCCACGGCCGTCGGCGTGAACGGCCAGGGCATCGGCTCCAACTCCTGGGTGGTCGCCGGGAAGTACACCATCACCGGCAAGCCGCTGCTGGCCAACGACCCGCACCTGTCGGCGTCCCTGCCGTCCGTCTGGTACCAGATGGGCCTGCACTGCCGCACCGTCTCCGCCAAGTGCCCCTACGACGTCACCGGCTACACCTTCGCCGGCATGCCCGGCGTGATCATCGGCCACAACGCGGACATCGCCTGGGGCATGACCAACTCCGGGGCCGACGTCACCGACCTGTACCTGGAGAAGGTGACCGCGAACGGTTACCTGTACGACGGCAAGGTCCGGCCCTTCCGGACCCGCCAGGAGACCATCAAGGTGGCCGGCGGGGGGTCCAAGACGATCGTGGTCCGGCAGACCCGGGACGGCATGCCGCTGCTGTCCGACCGCGACGACGAACTCGTCCAGGTCGGCAAGCGGGCCACCGTCAACACCGCCGCTCCCGACCGCGGCGACGGCTACGGCATCGCCCTGAGGTGGACCGCGCTCGACCCGGGCACCACCATGGACGCCGTCTTCGCCCTCGACAAGGCGGCCGACTGGAGCGACTTCCGCGCCGCGGCCGCCCGGTTCGACGTGCCCTCGCAGAACCTGATCTACGCCGACACCCGCAACAACATCGGCTACACGCTGCCCGGCAGGATCCCCACCCGCTCCTCGGTCGACGACGGCTCCATCCCGGCGCCGGGCTGGGACCCGAAGTACCGCTGGACCGGATTCATCAAGCAGGACGAGCTGCCCTACGAGTACAACCCCAGGCGCGGCTACATCGTCACCGCCAACCAGGCCGTGATCGACAAGGACAAGTACCCCTACACGATCACCACCGACTGGGGCTACGGCACCCGCAGCCAGCGCATCACCGACCTGATCGAGTCCAAGATCAAGGACGGCGGCAAGATCTCCACCGAGGACATGCGGCAGATGCAGCTGGACAACAGCAGCGAGATCGCCAGGCTCCTGGTGCCGAAGCTGCTGAAGATCAACCTGGACGACAAGGACGTGCGCGACGCGCAGAAGCTGCTGGAGGGCTGGGACTACACCCAGGACGCCGACTCCGCGGCGGCCGCGTACTTCAACGCGGTCTGGCGCAACATCCTCAAGCTCGCCTTCGGCAACAAGCTCCCCAAGGAGCTGCGCGTCGAGGGGCAGTGCCTGTGGGTCGACAAGATCGACAGCACCGGCCCGGTCGACGACGACACCAAGGTGCGCGAGTGCGGCCGGCGCGCCGCCGACCAGGCGCAGCCGGACGGCGGCGACCGCTGGTTCGAGGTCGTGCGCAAGCTGATGGACAAGCCGAACAGCGACTGGTGGAAGACGCCCAGGTCGGGCACCCGGCCCGCGGCGAACAACATGGACCAGCTCTTCGCCCGCGCCATGATCGACGCCCGCTGGGAGCTGACCGCCAAGCTCGGCAAGGACATCGACACCTGGAGCTGGGGCCGGCTGCACCGCCTGTTCCTGAAGAACCAGACGCTCGGCACCGGCGGCCCCAAGGTCCTGCAGTACATCCTCAACCGCGGCCCCTGGAAGCTCAGCGGCGGCGAGGCCTCGGTGAACGCGACCGGCTGGAACGCCGCCGGCGGCTACGGCGTCGTGTGGGTCCCGTCCATGCGGATGGTCGTCAACCTCGCCGACTTCGACAAGTCCAAGTGGATCAACCTGACGGGCGCCTCCGGGCACGCCTTCAGCGCGCACTACACGGACCAGACGAGCCTGTGGGCCAAGGGCGAGCTGCTGCCCTGGGCGTTCACCGGCACGGCGGTCGGCAAGAGCACGACCGACACGCTGGTCCTCAAGCCGTGAGCCCCTGAGGCACCCCGCCGAAGCGGCCCTCCACGCGCGCGTGGAGGGCCGCTTCGCATCCGGGCACCCGTCCGGCCGCCGCGGTCAGGCGGTGGCGAAACGGCGCGCGCCCGAGGGGGTCACCACGGCGTGCACCGGACGGTCGTGCGGCTCCACCGGGACGCGCGCGACGACCTCCGTGTCGTACAGGAGCACCACGAGCCGGGGCCGGGCGCCCGCCCGGTCCAGGCGGGCCAGCACACGGTCGTACGACCCCCCGCCCCGCCCCAGCCGCATCCCGCGCGCGTCCACCGCGAGCCCGGGCAGCAGGACGACGTCGGCGGCCGTCACGGCGTCCGGACCCAGACGCTCGCCCGAGGGCTCGAACAGGGCCATCCTCCCGCCGTGTTGGACCCGCGCGAGCGAGCCCGGCCCGGCGTACTCGCCCCAGTCCAGATCGTTGTCGGGCAGCAGGGCGGGCAGCAGCACGCGCACGCCCCGCGAGCGCAGCGCGTCGAGCAGCGCGAGCGTGCCGGGCTCGCTCCCGACGGAGACGTACGCCGCCACCGTGCGCGCACGCGCCAGCTCGGGCAGCTCCAGCGCGCGCACCGCGAGCGCGCGCCCCGACTCGAGCACGTCATCGTCCGTCAACCTGCTCCTCACCGCGAGGAACTCCCGCCGCAACCTTCGCTTGTCAGGCTCGCCCGTGCGTCCGTCGTGTTCCACTGGTCGTTCTCGCGCCCTTCTTGAATGCCGTCATAAAGGGTCAACCAACCGGAGCCACAGTTTCCCCGCAAAGGCACCGGATAAGGTTGCGGGCATGACTCAGTCCCACCCCAGGATCAGCAAGGCTGTCATTCCCGCGGCAGGCCTCGGCACCCGGTTCCTCCCGGCCACCAAGGCCACTCCCAAGGAGATGCTGCCGGTCGTCGACAAGCCGGCGATCCAGTACGTGGTCGAAGAGGCCGTGTCGGCGGGGCTCGACGATGTCCTCATGGTCACCGGACGCAACAAGCGCCCGCTCGAGGACCACTTCGACCGCAACTACGAGCTGGAGTCGGCGCTCGAGAAGAAGGGCGACGCGGAACGGCTCGCGAAGGTGCAGGAGTCGAGCGACCTGGCGACCATGCACTACGTCCGCCAGGGCGACCCCAGAGGCCTCGGCCACGCCGTGCTGTGCGCGGCCCCGCACGTGGGCCGCGAGCCCTTCGCCGTGCTCCTGGGCGACGACCTGATCGACCCGCGGGACCCGCTCCTGCAGCGCATGATCGAGGTCCAGGAGCAGCACGGCGGCAGCGTGATCGCCCTGATGCGGGTCGCGCCCGAGCAGATCCACCTCTACGGCTGCGCGGCCGTGGAGGCCACCGCCGAAGGCGACGTCGTACGGGTGACGGGACTGGTCGAGAAGCCGGACGCGGCGGACGCCCCCTCCCACTACGCGATCATCGGCCGCTACGTCCTCGACCCGCACGTCTTCGACATACTGCGCAAGACCGAGCCGGGCCGCGGCGGCGAGATCCAGCTCACCGACGCCCTGCAGCAGCTCGCCCAGGACGAGAAGGTCGGCGGACCGGTGCACGGCGTCGTCTTCCAGGGCCGCCGCTATGACACCGGCGACCGTGGCGACTACCTGCGTGCCATTGTCAGACTCGCATGCGAACGTGAAGACCTGGGCCCGGAGTTCCGGACCTGGCTCCGCCGTTACGTAGCCGAGGAGATGCAGCAGTCTTGAGCAGCGCCGCGACCCGCGCCACCGGCCCGGACGACCTGTGGTCGGTGGACGAGCACCTGGAGGACATCCTCGCCACCGTCCGCCCCCTCGACCCCATCGAGCTGCAACTGCTCGACGCCCAGGGCTGCGTCCTGGTCGAGGACGTCACGGTGCCGGTGTCCCTGCCCCCGTTCGACAACAGCTCCATGGACGGGTACGCGGTGCGGGTCACGGACATCGAGGGCGCCGGCGAGGAGTTCCCGGCGGTGCTCGAGGTCGTCGGGGACGTCGCGGCCGGTGCCGCCGACCCGGTCCGGGTCGGGCCCGGCCAGGCCGCCCGCATCATGACCGGCGCCCCCCTGCCGCCCGGGGCCGAGACCGTCGTCCCGGTCGAATGGACCGACGGCGGCCTGGGCGAGGGCCCGGTCAGCGGCATGCGGGCGCGCAGCCTGGCGCCGGAGGGCGCCATGGGGCAGGTGCGCGTGCACCGCCCCGCCGAGGCACGCGCGCACGTGCGGGCCAAGGGCAGCGACGTGAAGGCCGGCGACCTCGCCCTGGAGGCCGGCACCGTCCTCGGCCCGCCGCAGATCGCCCTGCTCGCCGCGATCGGCCGCGGCACGGTCCGCGTGCGCCCGCGCCCGCGCGTGGTCGTCCTGTCCACCGGCAGCGAACTCGTCCAGCCCGGCGAGGCGCTGGGCAGCGGCCAGATCTACGACTCCAACAGCTTCGCCCTCACCGCCGCGGCGCGGGACGCGGGTGCCATCGCCTACCGGGTGGGCGCCGTCGCCGACGACGCCGAGACCCTCCGGTCCACCATCGAGGACCAGCTCATCCGCGCCGATTTGCTGGTGACCACGGGCGGAGTGAGCGTCGGGGCGTACGACGTCGTCAAGGAGGCGCTGTCGCACGTCGGCGACGAGGACGTGGCGGGCAGCGGCGTCGAGTTCCGCAAGCTCGCCATGCAGCCGGGCAAGCCCCAGGGCTTCGGCTCCATCGGGCCCGACCACACGCCCCTGCTGGCCCTGCCCGGCAACCCCGTGTCGTCGTACGTCTCCTTCGAGCTGTTCGTCCGCCCCGCGATCCGCGCCCTCATGGGCCTCGCGGACGTCCACCGGCCCCGCACCCGGGCGGTGCTGAGGGCGGACAAGGCGCTCCGCTCGCCCAAGGGCCGCCGCCAGTTCCTGCGCGGCTCCCACGCCGACGGGGAGGTGACCCCCGTGGGCGGCGCCGGCTCCCACCTCGTCGCGGCCCTCGCGCATGCGGACGCGCTGATCGTCGTCCCGGAGGACGTGGAGTCGGTGGAACCCGGCGCCGAGGTGGAGGTCGTGCTGCTCGGCTGAGGCGCGCGCGTTCCCGGCCGCACGCCGGTCCTGCTCCGCTGCCCGCGCGGGCAGGGAGGTACCGTGTCGCGCACAACAGGCCCGTGCACCCCACCGCGACGGGCCCGGACCGGGAGCGCCACACAGCATGACTGAGCCTTTCCGGGGGGAGACCCCCGGCCGCCCTGCGCAGGACCGCCTGACACACCTCGACGACGCGGGCGCCGCCCGCATGGTCGACGTGTCCGGGAAGGACGTGACCGCGCGCACCGCCCGCGCCAGCGGCCGCGTCCTCGTCTCGCCCCGCGTGGTCGAGTTGCTGCGCGGCGAGGGGATGCCCAAGGGCGACGCGCTCGCCACCGCGCGGATCGCGGGCATCATGGGCGCCAAGCGCACCCCGGACCTGATCCCCCTGTGCCACCCGTTGTCGGTGTCCGGTGTGACACTGGATCTGTCGGTCGCGGACGACGCCGTGGAGATCCGGGCCAGTGTGAGGACGACGGACCGCACGGGCGTCGAGATGGAGGCCCTCACCGCGGTGACGGTCGCCGCGCTCACCGTGATCGACATGGTCAAGGCGGTCGACAAGGGAGCGGTCATCACGGACGTGCGGGTGGAGGAGAAGACGGGCGGCAAGTCGGGCGACTGGAGCCGGGCATGACGTACCGCGCTCTGGTGATCACCGCCTCCAACAGGGCCGCCGCCGGGGTCTACGAGGACAAGGGCGGCCCGTTGATCGTCGACGGCCTCAAGGGGTTCGGCTTCGAGGTCGACGGCCCCCTCGTCGTCCCCGACGGCGACCCCGTTCTTGCGGCCCTGCGCGAGGGCGCCGACGCCGGGTACGACGCCATCGTCACGACCGGCGGCACCGGTATCTCGCCGACCGACCGCACGCCCGAGGCGACCCGCGCGGTGATCGACTACGAGGTGCCGGGCATCGCGGAGGCCATCCGGGCGTTCGGCCGGCGCAAGGTGCCGACCGCCGCGCTGTCCCGGGGCCTGGCCGGGGTGGCGGGGCGGACCCTGATCGTCAATCTGCCGGGCTCCACGGGCGGAGTGAAGGACGGCCTCGCCGTGCTGGAGCCGCTGCTGGCCCACGCCGTCGACCAGATCCGCGGCGGCGACCACGCCGCACCCGCCGGTGGGGGTGCGAGCTGAACAGCCCTTCCTGGCCCGTGGTGCTGGTGGACGGAGACGTCGTCCTCCGGCCGATAAAGCTGCGCGACCAGCGGGCCTGGCGCGAGGTGAACCGGCGCAACCGGGACTGGCTGCGCCCCTGGGAGGCGACCATCCCGCCGCCCACGCCGAGCGGGCCGATCGTGCACCGGCCCACCTACCGGCAGATGGTCCGGCACCTGCGCTCGGAGGCCAACGCGGGCCGGATGCTGCCGTTCGTCATCGAGTACCAGGGGCAGCTCGTCGGGCAGTTGACGGTCGCGGGAATCACCTGGGGGTCGATGTGCTCGGGGCACATCGGCTACTGGGTGGACGAGGCAGTGGCCGGGCGCGGGGTGATGCCGACCGCCGTGGCGCTCGTGGTGGACCACTGTTTCCGCACCGTGGGACTGCACCGCATCGAGGTCTGCATTCGCCCCGAGAACCGGCCCAGCCGCCGGGTCGTGGAGAAACTCGGATTCCGCGAGGAGGGGCTCAGGCCGCGCTATCTGCACATCGACGGCGCCTGGCGGGACCACCTCGTCTTCGCTCTCACCGCCGAAGAGGCGCCCGACGGTTTGCTCGCCCGCTGGCAGCGGGCACGCTCCCAGCAGGGCCGGCGCACCGAGCGGGAGAACAGCCGGGGGAATCCCGCCCAGGGTCACTCATCGGCCCCCCGAAATTGAATAGGTGTTCGAAAATGATCGGCCGATGACCGGCTCTAGGCATTGAATTCACGGCTCCGGTGGCCGACTGATCGCATCGGTCGCAAAAAAAGCTGGAAATATCAGCCAGATCGTGCGACACACCGGCCCAATTGGCCGATGGCCTCGTGCAAACCCCTCTACCGTGTGAGATGTGAGCAGCAGCGGCCTCATCTACGCAGTCATTGTCGGGGCCTGGGCCGCCTACTTGGTGCCGATGTGGCTCCGTAGGCAGGACGAGCTGAACGAGGCCCGTCCGACGGAACGCTTCAGCACCGCCATCCGGCTGCTGTCCGGACGGGCGGGAATGGAGCGCCGGTACGCCAAGGACCTGCGGGCGCGCTCCACCGAGGAGGGGGAGCCGGAAACCGGCGAACCGGACGCCGTCACCGACTCGGTGGACGTCCGGGCCTTTGCCATGCCTCCGACCCGCCGTCAGGTCCACGCGGAGGCCGAGCCCGAGGCGCCCCGGAACCCCGAACCGGCACCCCACCGGGCCGACCCCCCGGCCGGCAGGGCCGGCTCCGGCGCCGTGCCCGCACAGAAGCGTGTGCCCGCAGCGCGCCGCGCGCCCTCGGCGCAGGCGGCAGCGGCGCGCGCCCGGCGATCGAAGGTGCTCGCACGGCGTCGGCGCACCACCGTCATGCTCTTCCTCGCCTTCACCCTCGGCGCGATCGTCGCCGCCGTCGGCGGGCTCGCGTTCCTGTGGGCGCCCGGTGTGCCCGCCCTGCTGCTCAGCGCGTACATCGCCTACCTCCGCTCCCAGGAACGCCGCCGCTTCGCCTACCAGATGGACCGCCGGCGCGCCGAGGCCGCCGCCCAGCGGCTGCGTGAACGCCAGCCGCGCCGGCGTACGCCGCTCGACGCCGGCCCCGGCGCCGACGAAGCGGAGGAGGGCACGGCGACCGAGACGGACCCCGGCCTGTCCGCGCTCGCCGCCGACCGGCGCGCCCTCGTCGAGCAGACCGACCACGCCGAGTGGGTCGACCAGCAGCGCGAGCGCCAGCGGCGGCCCGGGCACGGCGACAGCTGGGACCCGGTCCCGGTGCCGCTGCCGACCTATGTGACCGCGCCCGTCGCGCCGCGCGCCACCTCCGACGTCGACCTGGGCGGGCCGGACACCTGGAGCTCCGCACGCTCCAGCTCGGTGGCGCCGGAACACGAGGCGGGCCGCGCGACCGGGACCGAGGAGGCCGAGCAGGCGTCCGCCTCCGGTGACAGGCCCGCGGCCGGCCGCGGCGACGCGGTCCCCCACGCCCGGGGCCGCTCGCGCGGAGGGAGCGCGGCAGGCTCCGCCCGGCGGACGCGCGAGCGCGGGCGCACCCCCCTCTTCGACCAGTACGAGGACGGCGACCGCCCGCGCGCGGCCAACGAGTGACGGCTGCCACGCCCCAGGAAACCTGGCCCTGAGCAGTCGGGGAACGGATTTCCAAGCACCCCGATCGGGATGCTAAAGTTTCACTCGTTGCAAGGGCCTGTGGCGCAGTCCGGTAGCGCACCTCGTTCGCATCGAGGGGGCCAGGGGTTCAAATCCCCTCAGGTCCACGCAGCTCAAAGCCCCGGTAGGGATCTCCCGACCGGGGCTTTGACGTGTCGTACAGCATCGAGGACGAGATCGCCGAGTGGCCGTCGACGCACCACCTCAGCGGACGTGACCCGCAGCCTCTGGTCCCGAGGGCGTCCACTCATGAGCGAGGAGCCCGAGGATCACCTCGTCGAGGAATGCTCCGTACACCCAGGCCGAGCGCCGCAACCTGCCCTCGATCGTGAACCCCGCTCGCTTCGCCGCCGCGATCATCGGCGCGTTGTCCGCCAGGGTCTCCACTTGCAGGCGTTGCAGTCCGCGTACCGCGAACCCGTACTCGCACAGTACCCGGACGATGTCCGAACCGAACCCACGACCGCGGAAGTCGGGAAGCACGGAGATCCCCAGGTGCGCCGCCCTGTTGTGGGTGTCGATGCCCCACAGCCCGGCGGCACCGACCAGCTCCTGCGACTCGAGTTCCACCACCGAGAAGGACGCCGCCTCGTCCGACGGCTCAGCGGCATAGGGAGAGCGGGCCGACCCCGGTGGTATCGGAAGCCAGGGCCGAGGATCCTGGCGCGACCGGGTTGCCACGTCGTTGTACAGCATCGCGTGGAGCACTGGAATGTCGGTCTCGTGCCGGGCCCGCAGCCCGATCTCGTCGCCACGTATCACCCGCCATTGCTACCGCAGCACGACGAGTCGATCAATCCGCACCGCGTCTACAGCCGCTTCGCGAAGCACAGGCTCAGCTCGTGGTGGCGGTAGTAGCCGAACTTGGCGCACGGCTCATAGCCGCTGGAGGTGTACAGGGCCACGGCCTCCGGCTGCGCGGTGCCCGTCTCCAGGACCATGCGGACCCGGCCGGCCATGCGCGCGTCCTCCTCCAGCTCCGCGAGGATGCGGCGGGCCAGACCCCGGCCGCGCATCTCCTCGATCACGAACATGCGCTTGAGTTCGGCGTCGCCGTCCTCGTTCCCCTCGCCGTTGCTGTCCTGGCTGCGCCAGCCGCCGGTGGCCACGGGGCGGTCGTACTCGTCGTACGCGATCAGGTACACACCCCGGGGCGGGTCGAAGTCCTCGACGGTGAGGACCGTCGCGTCGCCGTCGTCGCCGTAGCGGCGGCCGTACTCGGCCTGGACCTCGTCGTTGAGCTTGACGGCATCGGGGTGATCGAAACGCACGCGGCGAATATTCATGCTGGGTATCGTACTTCTATGCAGTAGCGGATCATCGGTCTGTTCGAGCACCCACCAGTGTGCCGGTATCGTGCCGGGGTGCTGACTGTGACCTCGGTGAACGTGAACGGGCTGCGGGCCGCCGCCAGGAAGGGCTTCGTGGAGTGGCTCGCCCGAACCTCGGCGGACGTCGTCTGCCTGCAGGAGGTGCGCGCCGAGCCGCACCAGCTGCCCGAGGAGGTCCGGCAGCCCGCCGGCTGGCACGTCGTGCACGCCCCGGCCGCCGCCAAGGGCCGCGCGGGCGTCTCCCTCTACACCCGACGCGAACCCGACCGGGTCCGCGTCGGGTTCGGCTCGGCCGAGTTCGACGACAGCGGCCGCTACGTCGAGGCCGACCTGCCCGGGGTCACGGTCGCCTCCCTCTATCTGCCCTCGGGCGAGGTCGGCACCGAGCGGCAGGACGAGAAGATCCGCTTCATGGACGCGTTCCTCGGCCACCTCAAGGCCCTGCGCGAACGGGCCGCCGCCGACGGGCGCGAGGTCCTGGTCTGCGGCGACTGGAACATCGCCCACCAGCAGGCCGACCTCAGGAACTGGCGCGGCAACACGAAGAACTCCGGCTTCCTGCCCGAGGAGCGCGCCTGGCTCACCCGCGTGTTCACCCCCGAGGACGGCGGCTACGTGGACGTCGTGCGCTCCCTGCACCCGGATGTCGAGGGGCCGTTCACGTGGTGGTCGTACCGGGGGCGGGCGTTCGACAACGACTCGGGGTGGCGCATCGACTACCACGCCGCCACGCCCGGCCTGGCCGCACGGGCCGTCAAGGGCCTCGTCGAGCGCGCGGCCACGCACGCCGAGCGCTGGTCCGACCATGCGCCGGTGACCGTCGTCTACGACCGGTAGCGGGCGCCGCTCACTCGCGTTTGGTCAGCCGCCGGTCCAGGGCCAGGGACAGTTCCGCCTCCACCACGTTGCGGGCCAGGGGGCGCAGGCGCTGGAGGTCCTGTTCGGGGGCGTGGCGGAGGATGAGGTCGGCGAAGAGTTCGGCGAGCGCGTCGGCGTGCTCGCGGACGCGGGCCGCGGCCGTGAGCACCTCGGCGAGCGGGATGCCCTCGCGGACGAGCGCTGCGGACACGTCCAGCAGGCGGCGGCTGATGTGGACGATCTCGTCGCCGTCGGTGCCGAGGTAGCCCAGGTCCAGGGCGGCGGCGAGGTTCTCGGGGGTGACCTGGCCCTCGAAGCGGGCGGCGAGTTCCTCCGGGGTGAGGCGGACCGGCTCCTCCTCGGTGGGGGTGCCGACGCCCAGCAGGTCGGCCACGTCCCGGCCCTGGTCGAGGGCCTCGGCGAGTTCCGCGATGCCGTTCAGCGTGTGGCCGCGCTCCAGGAGGGCCGCGATGGTGCGCAGGCGGGCCAGGTGGTGGTCGTCGTACCAGGCGATGCGGCCCTCGCGGCGGGGTGGCGGGAGCAGCTTGCGCTCGCGGTAGAAGCGCAGCGTGCGCACGGTGATGCCGGCCAGCCGGGCCAGCTCCTCCATGCGGTACTCGCGCCCGCCCTCCTGGTGTTCTGCGTCCTCTGCCACGCCCGAAGCCTATGGTGTACCGCCGGTAACTTCCTTCCCCCGCCCCCTACCGAACGGTACGGAGCTGCTCTACAGTCCCATTGCGCCAGTGTTCACTGGCAGAGTTCCTAGGTGATGCGTGGAGGCTTCGGGATGGCCGAGCACGAGCATGTACGGGTGGCGGTGATCGGGTCCGGGTTCGGCGGTCTCGGGGCCGCCGTGCGGCTGCGCCGCGAGGGGATCACCGACTTCGTCGTCCTGGAGCGGGCCGGCAGCGTCGGCGGGACCTGGCGGGACAACAGCTATCCGGGGTGCGCCTGCGACGTGCCCTCGCACCTCTACTCCTTCTCCTTCGCGCCCAACCCCGAGTGGCCGCGCACCTTTTCCGGGCAGCAGCACATCCGCGCCTACCTGGAGCACGTCGCCGACGTCTTCCTGCTGCGCCCGCACATCCGCTTCGACTGCGAGGTGAAGATGATGCGGTGGGACGGCGAGCAGCTGCGCTGGGAGATCGAGACCGCGCGGGGGACGCTCACCGCCGACGTCGTCGTCTCCGCCACCGGACCGCTGTCCGACCCGAAGATCCCCGAGATCCCGGGCCTGGAGTCCTTCCCCGGCAAGGTGTTCCACTCCGCCCGCTGGGACCACGACTACGACCTGCGCGGCAAGCGCGTGGCCATGGTCGGCACCGGCGCCTCGGCCATCCAGATCGTGCCCTCCATCCAGCCGCAGGTCGGCCGGCTCACCCTCTTCCAGCGCACCCCGCCGTGGGTCATGCCGCGCGTCGACCGGGCCATCAGCGGCGCCGAGCGCTGGCTGCACCGCACGCTGCCCTTCACCACCCAGCTCAGGCGCGGCCTGCTCTGGGGCATCCGGGAGCTGCAGGTCCAGGCGTTCACCAAGCACCCGGACGAGCTCGGACTCGTCGAGCAGCTCGCCAGGCGCAACTTGGCCCGCGCCATCAAGGACCCGGCCCTGCGCGCCAAGCTCACCCCCGACTACCGCATCGGCTGCAAGCGGATCCTGCTGTCCAGCGCGTACTACCCGGCGCTGGCCAGGCCGAATGTGGACGTCGTCGCCTCCGGTCTCGACGAGATCCGCGGGTCGACGCTCGTCGCGGCCGACGGCACCGAGGCCGAGGTCGACGCGATCGTCTTCGGCACGGGCTTCCACGTGACGGACATGCCGATCGCCGAACGCGTGGTCGGCGCGGAGGGCATCACGCTCGCGGAGTCCTGGAAGAGCGGCATGCAGGCCCTGCGCGGCGCCGCGGCGGCCGGGTTCCCGAACTGGATGACGATCATCGGGCCCAACACCGGCCTCGGCAACTCCTCCATGATCCTCATGATCGAGTCCCAGCTGAACTACATGGCCGACTACCTGCGGCAACTGGACGTCCTCGGCGGCCGTACGGCCCTCGATGCCCGGCCCGCGGCCGTCGAGGACTGGAACCGCAAGGTGCAGGAGCGCATGCGGCGCACCGTGTGGAACACCGGCGGCTGCACCAGCTGGTATCTGGACGCGAGCGGCCGCAACACCACCATCTGGCCCGGTACGACGACCGAGTTCCGGCGCGCGACGCGGCGGGTGGACCTCGCGGAGTACGAGGTGATCCGCGGGCCCGCGGTGGACAAGGCCCCGTCGGCCGGCCGGAGCGGGGCCGCCGCATGAGCCGGTCCGCCTCCGTCGCCTCCGGCCCCTACGCCCCGCCCGCCCCGTCCCGGGAACTCACCGCCGTCTCCGCCGACGGCGCCCGGTTGCATGTCGAGGTGCACGGGCCCGACGACGCGCCGCCCGTCGTCCTCTCCCACGGCTGGACCTGCTCGACCGCCTTCTGGGCGGCACAGATACGGGACCTCGCGGCCGACCACCGGGTCATCGCGTACGACCAGCGGGGGCACGGGCGCAGTCCCGCGAGCCCCGCCTGCACCACCGAGGCGCTGGCCGACGACCTGGAGGCGGTGCTCGGCGATACGCTCGCGCCGGGAGAGAAGGCCCTGATCGTCGGCCACTCCATGGGCGGCATGACGGTCATGGCCGCCGCCTCCCGCCCCCGTTTCCGTGAGCATGCCGCCGCCGTTCTGCTGTGCAGCACCGGCAGTTCGCGCCTGGTGGCACAGTCCCGGGTGGTGCCGCTGCGCGCGGGACGGGTGCGCACCTGGATCACCGGGCGCATCCTCGGCTCGCGCGCCCCGCTCGGGCCGGTCACACCGGTCGCGCAACGCATCCTCAAGTACGCGACCATGGGCGCCGGTTCCGAACCGCACATGGTCGAGGCGTGCGCCCGGATCGTGCACGCCTGCCCGCGGGCCGTGCGCCACGCCTGGGCGGCGGTGCTCGCGGCGCTCGATCTCGACCATGGTGTACGGGAGTTGGACATCCCGACCGCGGTGGTCCACGGCGCGTCCGACCGGCTCACGCCTCCCGTGCACGCCCATGCGCTGGTCGCCGCGCTGCCGCAGTGCATCGGCCTCACCGAGCTGCCCGGCGTCGGCCACATGACGCCGATCGAGGCTCCGGGGCCGGTCACCGGCCGGATCCGCGAACTCGTCACCACGTACGTCACCACGGACGTCGCCACGGACGTCGCCACGGACACCACCGCTGAGGCCGCGGGGGCCGTCCCCGAAGTCACGGGGGCCGTCCCCGAAGCCACGCACATCACACTCGAAGTCACGGGGACTGTCCCCGAGGCCGCGGGAATCACGGCCGAAGTCACGGGCACCACAGCCGAAGTCACGGCCACCACCGCCGACATCGCGGGGGTCGCCTCCGCGCGGATCAAGGAGGGCGCATGAGCAGGGTCGGCCTCGAGGGGCAGGTCGCGGTCGTCACCGGAGCGGCGCGCGGCGTCGGTGAGTTGCTGGCGCGCAAGCTCTCCGCGCGCGGCGCGAAGGTGGCGCTGGTCGGGCTGGAGGAGGAGGCGCTCAAGGAGGTCTCCGGGCGGCTGCACGGCGACAGCGCGTACTGGCACGCCGACGTCACCGACCACGAGACGATGAACCGGGTGGCGCAGGAGGTGAAGGCGCGGTTCGGGAAGGTCGACATCGTGGTCGCCAACGCCGGTGTGGCGACGGGCGGTCCGTTCGTCGATTCCGATCCGCAGGCCTGGCGGCGCGTGATCGAGGTGAACCTGATCGGATCGGCGGTGACCGCGCGGGCGTTCCTGCCGCTGCTGGTCGAGAGCCGGGGCTATCTGCTGCAGATCGCCTCGCTCGCCGCGATCACCCCGGCGCCGATGATGACGGCGTACTGCGCCTCCAAGTCGGGCGTGGAGGCGTACGCGCACAGCCTGCGCGCCGAGGTCGGCTACCAGGGCGTGCGCGTCGGCGTCGCGTATCTGTCCTGGACCGACACCGACATGGTGCGCGGCGCCGACCAGGACGACGTCATGCGGGAGTTGCGGCAGCGGCTGGTGTGGCCCGCCAACAGAACCTACCCGCTGGGGCCGACGGTGGACCGGCTGGTCGCCGGGATCGAGCGGCGCTCGGCGCATGTGTACGGGCAGTGGTGGCTGCGGGGCATGCAGAGCGTGCGCGGATATCTGCCGGGACTCATCGGGAGGGTCGGCCAGCGCGAGATGAAGCGGTTCGCGCCGCGGCTGCAGGGGATGCGCTCGGGGCTCGTCGGCGCAGGTGGGCAGGCCGACGAGGCGGCCCGTGCTACGCGCCGTAACTGATCGACATGCACTCCGTGTTCGCCCGTGTGACTCTGGTCGAGGCCCCTCCGAGGGGCCTACCCCCCCACCTCACCCACTACGGGAGTGAACCCACATGGGTATGAAGGACCAGTACCAGGACCAGGCCGGCGAGTGGCAGCAGAAGGGCAAGGAGAAGGCGGGTCAGGCGCGTGAGCGTGCCGGCCAGCACGGTCAGCAGCCGCAGCGCGGTCAGCAGCCCCAGCGCGGTCAGCAGCCGCAGCGCGGTCAGCAGCCCCAGTCCGAGCGCGGTCGCCAGAACATGCGCGACATCGACGACACGGAGCAGGAGATGCAGGACCGCTTCGACCACGACTACGACGCGTAGTCGCTGCGCTCGGCCTTGGCCGGTTGTTGTGGGGCGCCCCTCGCTTGGGGGGCGCCCCCGCTTTTTCGTCGGGGTGGTGCCGGCCGTTCCCTGGTGCGGGTGCGCCGCGGCTGGTCGCGCAGTTCCCAGCGCCCCTGCTCACCTCACACCGACCTCGGCGGCAGCTTGGGGCGGGCGCGGTTGGGGACGTCGCTGTAGTCCGGGGGGACCGCGGCGGGGTTGGATTCGAGGAGTTCCAGGGCGAGTTGGACGGCGTCGTCGAGCTGGGCGTGGCGGCCCTCGGCCCAGTCCAGGGGGGTGCGCAGGATCTCCAGGTCGGGGACGACGCCGCGGTTCTCGACGGACCAGCCGTAGGCGTCGAACCAGGCGGCGTTCATCGGGACGGTGATGACGGTGCCGTCGCCGAGGCGGTGGCGGCCGGTGATGCCGACGACTCCGCCCCAGGTGCGCTGGCCGACCACCGGGCCGAGCCTGAGGAGCTTGAAGGCGGCCGTGATCACGTCCCCGTCGGAGGAGGTGGCCTCGTCGGCCAGGGCGACGACCGGGCCCCGGGGGGCGTTGGACATGTACGACACCGGTTGCGCGTTACGGGTCAGGTCCCAGCCGAGGATCGTACGGGTCAGCTTCTCGATGACGAGTTCGCTGATGTGCCCGCCCGCGTTGCCGCGCACGTCGACGATGAGCGCGGGCCGGGACACCTCCATGCGCAGGTCGCGGTTGAACTGGGCCCAGCCCGAGCCGCCCAAGTCGGGGATGTGCAGGTAGCCGCACTTGCCGCCGCTCAACTCCCGCACGACTGCCCGGCGTTTGGCCACCCAGTCCTGGTAGCGCAGCGGCCGGTCGTCGATGAGCGGCACGATCGCGACCCGCCGGGGCCGCGCCCCGCCGCCGTCCGGGGAGGTGAAGGTCAGCTCCACGGTCGTGCCGCCCGAGCCGGCCAGCAGCGGGTACGGGCCGGTCACCGGGTCGACCGGGCGGCCGTCGACATGGGTGAGGACCGCGCCCTCGCGGATGCCCGTGCCGGCCAGGGGCGAGCGTGCCCGGGAGTCGGAGGAGTCGCCGGGGAGGATGCGCCTGACCGTCCAGCGGCCGTCACGGCAGACCAGGTTGGCGCCGAGCAGCCCCTGCCAGCGCTGGTAGTGGGGCGGGCCCTCGTTGCGGCGGGCGGCGGCGACGTAGGCGTGGGAGGTGCCGAGTTCGCCGAGGACCTCGCGCAGGAGGTCCGCGAAGTCGTCGGGGGAGGCGACCCGTTCGACCAGCGGGCGGTACTGGTCGAGCACCGCGTCCCAGTCGATGCCGCACATGCCGGGGTCCCAGTAGTAGGCCCGGATGAGGCGGCCGGCCTCCTCGAAGGCCTGGCGCCACTCGGCGGGCGGGTCGACGACGTGCAGGATGCGGCGCAGGTCGATCCAGACGGTCGTGTCGCTGTCGCCCAGCTCCGTGGCGGGCACCGCCCGCAGCTCGCCCTCGTCCACGACGACCAGCCGGGTGCCGTCGCCGCTGACGGCGAACCAGTCGAGGTGGTCGACGAGTTCGGACTTCTTCACCTTGGAGAGGTTGAAGTACTCCAGCGTCGGCCGGCCGCTGACGTCCGCCGGATTGGCGAACGTCTCACCGAGGGCGCCGGAGATCGGCCAGCGCAGCCAGACCAGTCCGCCGCCGGCGACCGGGTGCAGCGCGGAGTACTTGGAGGCGATGACCGGGAACGGCGTGACCCTGTTCGGCAGGCCCTCCACCTCGACCATCACCGTGCCGCCCTCGCCGGTCTCCCCGTCCTCGATCGGGTCGAGCCCGCCGGCGGCCGGCCGGCCCTCGGGGTTCAGGGCGAAGGGGGAGGGGGTCGCCGAGGACAGTGGCACCAGGTAGGGGCGGCAGCCGAGCGGGAAGGACAGGTCGCCGGTGTGCACGTCGTACACCGGGTCGAAGCCGCGCCAGGAGAGGAACGCGAGGTAGCGGCCGTCGCGGGTGAAGACGGGGTTCTCGTCCTCGAAGCGGCCGTTGGTGACGTCGACGACGTGCCGGTCCTTGATGCGGGCCAGCTTGATCTGGCGCAGCGAGCGGCCGATCCCGGGGTGGGACCAGGCGAGCCAGGTCCCGTCGGGCGAGAAGGCGAGGTCGCGCACGGGCCCGTTGACGGATTGGATCAGCTCGGTCAGCCGGCCCACCTGCCCCGGGGAGTCGGCGGCGCCCGGCTCCCCGGTGACGCCGGCGCCCGCGCCCTCCTCGCTCCCGCCGGCGTCCGGACCGCTCTGCGTGCCGGCCTCCTCGGCACCGGGAGGTTCCGGGGCCTCGGTGCCGGGCTCCTCCGCGATGTCGAGCAGCAGCAGACGGCCGTCGTGGGAGGCGAGGGCCAGGCGTTCGCCCCGTGAATCGCCGGCCATTTCGAGGACGCGGCCCAGTTCGCCGGAGGCGAGGCGGCGGGGCGGGCGGTCGCCGGTGGCGCGGGGGAGCTGGGCGATCTCGACGGCGTCGGCGCCCCCGGCGTCGGTCACGTAGGCGACCTGCCCGGTGGTGCCCAGCATCTCCGGCAGCCGCACCCGGACGCCGGGCGTGTCGGTGATCGTACGGGCCGGGCCGTCGCGGTGGGTGAGCCAGTACAGGCTGCCGCGGACCACGACGGCGCTGGCCCGGCCGGTCTCGTCCACGGAGATGCCGTCGACGTTCTGCGCGGCGGGCACCTGGTACGGGCGGCGGCCGGTGGCCGGCCCGCCGAGGCGGATGTCGAGCTTGCGCGGCACCCCGTCCGGGGAGAAGTCGTCCACCAGCCACAGGTCGCCCGCGCACTGGTAGACCACCCGGGAGCCGTCGCTGGAGGCGTTGCGGGCGTAGAAGGCGTCGTGGTCGGTGTGGCGGCGCAGGTCGGTTCCGTCGCAGGCGCAGGAGTAGAGGTTGCCGACGCCCTCGTGGTCGGAGAGGAAGGCGATCCGGCCGGCGACGAACATCGGGCAGGCCAGATGGCCGTCGATGCCGGGCAGCAGGCGCCGGCCGTGCAGCCACAGACGGCCCGTCGCGCCGCCCCGGTAGCGCTTCCAGGAGGCTGGTTCGTGCGGCGGGGTGCCGGTGAGCAGCAGGGTCTTGTGCGCGCCGTCGATGTCGGCGACCTGGATGTCGGAGACCGGGCCCCAGGGCAGCTTGCGGCCGGGGTCGCCGTCGGTGGACACCTTGTAGGCCCAGGTGAAGTACGAGAAGGGCTCGCCGTGGGAGGCGACGGCGAGGATGTGGCACTTTCCGTGCTCGTCCGGCGGGGTCCAGCCGCGGACCCGGGTGTCGGTGCTGCCCCAGTAGGTCAGCTGCCGCTCGGGACCCCCGTCGACGCCGACGAGGTGGATCTCGGGGACGAGGCTGTGCCAGCTCGTGTACGCGATCTGGCGGCCGTCGGGCGAGAAGCGCGGGTGGTCCTCCTTCGTGCGGTCCGCCGTGAGCCGCCAGGCGCGGCCCGGGGTGTCGAGGGGGGCCAGCCAGAGGTCGTCCTCGGCCACGAAGCACAGCAGGTCGCCGCTGAGGTGGGGAAAGCGCAGATAGCTCACCTACCCATGCTTTTCCGCCCACTCGGGGCAGGCAACTTATGTGCCCTTGACAGTCGTGACCCACCACACGTACGAAACGGTTTCGTTTCGCATGTGCTCGGGGTATCTTCGTGGACGTAAGAAGAAGGAAGGCTCCGGAGCGGGAGGTGAGGTGCATGACCGAAACCGCGGCACAGAGCGCGGCGGCAGCCGCTCCGGTGGAGCCGGTGCCCGCACCGACGACTCGTCGCAGCCGGATCACGCCCGAGCGCGAGGCCGAGCTGTACGAGGCCGTGCTCGACCTGCTCCGCGAGGTCGGCTACGACGCCCTCACCATGGACGCCGTGGCCGCCCGCACCCGGTCCAGCAAGGCCACGCTCTACCGCCAGTGGGGCGGCAAGGCCCAGCTGGTCGTCAAGGCGCTGCGGCACAACAAGCCCGGCCACTTCGAGGACATCGACACCGGCTCCCTGCGCGGTGACCTGCACGCCCTCGTGACGCTGGCGGACGACTGCACCATGGAGCAGAACTCGGCCCTGATGCGGGGCGTCGCCATGGCGATGCACCACAACGAGGATCTGCGCCAGGCGTTCCGCGACCAGCTGGTCGACCCCGAGATGGGCGAGTTCCGGCAGGTGCTGCAGCGGGCGATCGACCGGGGCGAGGTCCGCCCGGACTGCCCGGCGATCGAGTTCATGCTGCACATGATGGTCGGCGGCTTCGCCACCCGGGCCCTGCTGGACGACCAGCCGCCCACCCGGGCCTTCCTGACCTCGTACATCGACGCCGTGGTCCTCCCCGCCCTCGGCGTGCGCTGACCCCTCTCCTCAGCAGGCCCACCACCTGACGTCACCGCTCACGTCGTCGGGCTGATCCTCCCTGCCCTGATGAACCCCACGACCTGACCGGGAGTACGTCCCAAGTGGCCACGTTCCTCTACAAACTCGGCCGGCTCGCCTTCCGGCGCCGGCGTTTCGTCGCCCTCATCTGGGTCGCGCTGCTCACCCTCGCCGGGGTGGGCGCCGCCTCCGCGCCGGCCGCCGGCAACACGTCCTTCTCGATCCCCGGCACCGAGGCGCAGAAGGCCTTCGACCTGCTGGCACAGCGCTTCCCGGGCATGAGCGCCGACGGCGCGACCGCGCGGGTCGTCTTCAAGGCGCCGGCCGGCGAGAAGATGACCGGCAAGCACAACAAGGCGACCGTCGAGGAGACGGTGAAGGAGCTGGAGCACGGCTCCGAGGTCGCCTCCGTCGCCGATCCCTACACCGGGCACGCCGTCAGCAAGAACGGCACGATCGCCTACGCGTCGGTGAAGTACAAGGTCTCCGGCATGGAGCTGGAGGACTCCTCGCGCGACGCCCTGAAGAAGGCCGCGCAGCACGCGCGGGACGCCGGGCTGACCGTCGAGGTCGGCGGCGACGCGCTGAACGCCACCCCAGAGACCGGCTCCAGCGAGGTCATCGGCCTCGCGATCGCCGCCGTCGTCCTCGTCGTCACCTTCGGCTCCCTGGTCGCCGCCGGGCTGCCGCTGCTCACCGCGGTCATCGGGGTCGGCATCGGCGTCTCCACGATCACCGCGCTCGCGAGCGCCCTCGACCTCGGCTCCACCACGTCCACCCTGGCGTCGATGATCGGCCTCGCCGTCGGCATCGACTACGCCCTGTTCATCGTCTCCCGCTACCGCGCCGAACTCGCCGAGGGCCGCGACCGGGAGGAGGCGGCGGGCCGCGCCGTCGGCACGGCGGGCTCGGCGGTGGTCTTCGCCGGCCTGACCGTCGTCATCGCCCTGGTCGGCCTGTCCGTCGTCGACATCCCGATGCTGACGAAGATGGGCGTCGCGGCCGCGGGCACGGTCGCCGTCGCCGTCCTGATCGCCCTCACCATGATCCCCGCGCTGCTCGGCTTCGCGGGCCGCCGGGTCAAGCCGGCCGGCGAGAAGAGCAGGCTGCTCGGCGGCGGCCGCACCCCGAAGCGGCCCGGCCGCCCCAACATGGGCACCCGCTGGGCGAGCTTCGTCGTCCGGCGCCCGGTGGCGGTGCTGCTGCTCGGCGTCATCGGGCTCGGCGCGGCGGCGGTCCCGGCCGCCTCCCTGCAGCTGGGCCTGCCCGACGACGGCTCCCAGCCCGCCTCCACCACCCAGCGCCGCGCCTACGACCTGCTCTCCGAGGGCTTCGGGCCCGGCTTCAACGGCCCGCTGATGGTCGTGGTCGACGCCAAGGACAGCGCCCACCCCAAGGCTGCCTTCAACAAGGCCGACCACGAGATCAAGGGCATGAAGGACGTCGTCACGGTCACCCCGCCCGTGCCCAACAAGGCGGGCGACACCGCGACGATCACGGTGGTCCCCGGGTCGAAGCCGTCCTCGACGACCACCGAGGACCTGGTGCACGCCATCCGCGACAAGGGCGCGGACATCGCCGCGCGGACCGACTCCAAGGTCCTGGTGACCGGTTCGACGGCGATGAACATCGACGTCTCGCAGAAGCTGAACGACGCCCTGCTGCCCTACCTGGCGCTGGTGGTGGGCCTGGCCTTCCTGCTGCTGATTGTGGTCTTCCGCTCCGTCCTCGTCCCGCTCAAGGCGGCCCTCGGCTTCCTGCTGAGCGTGATGGCGGCCCTCGGCGCGGTCGTCGCGGTCTTCCAGTGGGGCTGGCTGTCCGGCCTGATGAACGTCGAGCAGACCGGCCCGGTGATGTCGATGATGCCGATCTTCATGGTGGGCGTCGTCTTCGGCCTCGCCATGGACTACGAGGTGTTCCTGGTGACCCGGATGCGGGAGGCGTACGTCCACGGGGAGAAGCCCGCCCAGGCCGTGGTGACGGGCTTCCGGCACGGCGCGCGCGTGGTGACCGCCGCGGCCGTCATCATGATCGCCGTCTTCTCCGGCTTCATCGGCTCCAGCGAGTCCATGGTCAAGATGATCGGCTTCGGTCTCGCCGTCGCCGTCTTCTTCGACGCGTTCATCGTGCGCATGGCCATTGTCCCGGCCGTGCTCGCCCTGCTCGGCAGGCGCGCCTGGTGGCTGCCGAAGTGGCTCGACCGCGCCCTGCCCGATGTCGACGTCGAGGGCGAGGGCCTGCGCACCGCGGCGGACAGGGGCGACCGGGACGCCGACCCCGACGGGGAGCGGGAGCTGGTACGCGTCTGACGTACCGCCGGACGGCCGGTGAGGGTGCCCGTGGGGACGGTGCCGCACCCTCACCGGCCCTGCGTCGCCGGCCCGGTGACGACCGGTGGAAACCGCGTGAACGCGGCTTGCGCGATGCCGTAGCGTGCGGCGCATGACGACAGCCGCCACTGACGCCGACGGATCCGGAGCCCACCCTCGTTTCGCCGATGCGCTGCGCGCACGGGGGCTCGACGACGTGCTGAAGGGGGCCCGGCAGTTCCCGGAGGGGACGCGGACCGCCGCCGAGGCCGCCGCCGCGGTCGGATGCGAACTGAGCCAGATCTGCAAGTCCCTGATCTTCGCCGCCGACGGCGTGCCCGTGCTGGTGCTCATGGACGGCGCCTCCCGCGTGGACGTCGAGCGGGTGCGGGCGGAACTGGGCGCCGGGAAGGTCACCCGGGCCGACGCCGGGATGGTCCGCGAGACCACCGGGTACGCCATCGGCGGCGTGCCGCCCTTCGGGCACCGCACGCGCACGCGCGTCCTCGCCGATCGCTCGCTGCTCGCGCACGACGTGGTGTGGGCGGCGGCCGGGACACCGCACACCGTCTTCCCGATCGCGCCGAAGGACCTCGTCACCCACGCGGGCGCCACGCTCGTGGACGTGCGCGAGCTGCCCGCGTGACGCCGCTCGTCACGACCGCCGTCCTGCTCGCCGCCGTCACCCACGCCAGCTGGAACGCCATCGCGCACCGCATCACCGACAAGCTGGTCGGCTTCACGCTGATCCTGGCGGGCGGGGTGCTCATCGGGCTGGTGCTGGCGCCGTTCGCGGCGGTCCCGGCGGCCGGGGCGTGGCCGTACCTCGCCGCCTCGGCCGGCATCCACCTCGTGTACGTGGTGCTGCTGATGACGTCGTTCCGGCTGGGGGACTTCGGTCAGGCCTATCCGATCGCGCGGGGCAGCGCGCCGCTGGTGGTCACGGTGCTCGCGGCCGCCTTCGCGCACGAGGTGCCCGACGGGTGGGCCGCCGCGGGCATCGCCCTGTCGTGCGCGGGTCTCACCGGCGTGGCGCTGTGGGGGCTGCGCGGCCGCCGGCCCGACTGGGCGGCGATCGGGGCCGCGCTCGCCACGGGGCTGGCCATCGCGTCGTACACGGTCGTCGACGGACTCGGCGTCCGGGCCTCCGGCTCGGCGCTCGGGTACACGGCCTGGCTGATGGTGGTGCAGGGCCTCGCGATCCCGGCCTACGCCGTCTGCTGCCGCTGGCGCCGCGAGAGCCTGGCCGTGCTGCGGCCCTTCGCGCCGCTCGGGCTCCTCGGCTCCGCCCTGTCCGTCCTCGCCTACGGCCTGGTGCTGTGGGCCCAGACCCGCGCCGAACTCGCCCCCATCGCGGCCCTGCGCGAGTCCTCGATCCTCCTCGGCGCGGCCATCGGCGCGGTGTTCTTCAAGGAGCGTTTCGGGGCACCCCGGATCGCGGCGGCCGGTCTGCTGGTCCTGGGCATCGGGCTGATGCTGCACGCGGGTTAGCGGCCGGCGCGCGGACCGCGGCCACCGTGCGAGAAGGTGAACGCGGGGCCGCGAGACCTCGACACCGCGAGGACTCGTGACGGCCACGACGACCCACTACGACCCGCGACGACCCACTACGACCGACTACGACCGACTACGACCGACTACGACCCACGACGACAGGGAGCCGTCCATGACCGACAAACCGACCGTCAGCGTCCTTGGCACCGGCATCATGGGCGCGGCCATGGCCCGCAACCTGTGCCGCGCCGGACTGGAGGTGCGCGTCTGGAACCGCAGCCGGGAGAAGGCCGAGCCGCTGGCCGCCGACGGCGCCCGGGTGACCGGCACGCCCGCCGAGGCGGTGGAGGGCGCCGACGTCGTCCTGACCATGCTGTACGACGGCCACACCGTCCTGGACGTCATGCGCGAGGCCGCCTCCGCGCTGCGTCCCGGTGCGGTGTGGGCGCAGTGCACCACCGCCGGGACCGAACTCGTGGCCGACCTGGCCGGCTTCGCCCGCGAGCACGGGCTCGTCTTCTACGACGCCCCCGTCCTCGGCACCCGGGAGCCCGCGGAGGCCGGCCGGCTGACCGTGCTGGCCGCCGGGCCGGTGGCGGGGCGGGAGACGGTCACGCCGGTGTTCGACGCGGTGGGCGCCAGGACGATGTGGACCGGCGAGGACGGCGGCGCGGGCAGCGCCAGCCGGCTCAAGCTGGTCGCCAACAGCTGGGTCCTCTCGGCGACCGCGGCGACCGGCGAGGTGCTGGCCCTCGCCAAGGCCCTGGGCGTCGACCCGCAGGACTTCTTCGACCTCATCGAGGGCGGCCCGCTCGACATGGGATACCTGCGGGCCAAGGCCGGCCTCCTGCTCGACGGCAAACTGTCCCCGCCGTCGTTCGCGGTCGCCACCGCCGAGAAGGACGCACGGCTCATCGTCGAGGCGGGCGAGCGCAACGGCGTCCGGCTGGACGTGGCCGCCGCCACCGCCGAACGGCTGGCCCGCGCCGGCGCCCAGGGGCACGCCGACGAGGACATGGTCGCCGCCTACTTCGCCAGCTTCGGTGACGAGGCGTGAGGCGCTGTGCCGAGATGACGTTCCCGGCGCGCGGGAGCACCCTGGAATCAGGCCGGCATCAGCGGTTCCCGGAGGTGGTCGACATGATGCACACCACAGTCGGATGGCACGTCGAGCTGGAGTTCGAGGAGGACGATCAGCACACGCGCGCGGCCGCCCTGGTGCGCCTGCCCGACGGCAGCGAGGTGCGGTCGCACGGCCACGCCAGCCGCCACCGCATCGACGCCAACCAGCCCAGGGTCGGCGAGGAGATAGCGGGTGCCCGTGCCCTCAACGAACTGGCCATGCAGCTGCTGACCAAGGCACACAACGAGATCGACGCGGAGTCCGGGCGGACCTCGCACCCGATCAACGTCTGAGCGGGCGGGCGAGGACGAGCGGCGAGCGGCCGCCGCCGCCCGCCGTGCCGCGGGTCAGCTGAGCGCCGTGCGCAGCGCGCGCACCAGCGCCTGCGCCCTCGGGTCCGCCGTCACGCTCGTGCGGAAGCCGTTGGTGACATAGCCGAAGGCGATGCCCGGCTCCGGATCGGCGAACGCGAGGGCGCCGCCGCGGCCGGGGTGGCCGAAGGAGCCGGGGGAGAGCAGCGGGGACGCGCCGCCGTGCAGCATGTAGCCGAGGCCGAACCGGGTGCTCACCACGAGGACCCGGTCCGCCCCGGCGGACTGCTCGGTGCGCGCCAGCCGCATCGTCTCCGGCGTGAACAGGCGCCTGCCGCCGTCCACTTCGCCGATGAGCGAGGCGTAGAAGCGCGCGAGGCCGTCGGCGGTGGCGATGCCGTTGGAGGCGGGCAGGGCGGCGGCGCGGTAGGCGCGGGCGTTCTCGTCCGGGAGCGGGGTGATCGCCGCGAAGGCGCGGCGGGTCAGCGATTCCGGGTCGGCGTAGGCCTCGGCCACCGCCCGCTTGGGGCGCGTCCTCGGCGCGCCCGCGGCCTCGGGCGCCTCGACCGGGCCGACGCGTCCCACCCGCGACTGCTCCGCCTCGGGCAGGCCGAGCCAGAGATCCGCGCCGACGGGCCTGGCGATCTCCTCCGCCATCCAGGTGCCGACCGGGCGGCCGGTGACGCGCCGGACCAGCTCGCCGGTGAGCCAGCTGTAGGTCTGCGCGTGGTAGCCGTGGTCGGTGCCCGGCTCCCACACGGGCGCCTGGGCGGCGACGGCCGCCGCGCCTAGGTCGGGGTCGGCCGCCTCCTCGGGGGTCAGCGGGCGGTCCAGGACCGGCACGCCCGCGCGGTGCGCGAGCAGGTGCCGTACGAGGGTGTGCTCCTTGCCCGCCGCCTTGTACTCGGGCCAGTACGCGCCGACCGGGGCGTCCAGGTCGAGTTCGCCGCGTTGGTGCAGCAGCAGGAGCGCGGCGGCGACGACCCCCTTGGTCGCGGACCGCACGATCTGCGCGGTCCCGGGCTCCCAGGCGGCCGTGCCGTCCACGTCCCGGGTGCCGGCCCACAGGTCGACCACCTTGTGCCCGTCGCGGTACACGGCGACGGCCGCGCCGCGCTCCCCGAGCAGCGTGAAGTTCGCCGCGAACGCCTCCCCGACCGGCTCGAAGCCCTCGGCCACAGTGCCGTTGACGTCCACGTCCCCATTCCTTCCGCTCGCCTTCGACGGCGGGTCCAACATCGGTCGTACGCCTGCGATTCCTCGGTGGGATCGGCCGAGGAGAATCGTTACGTCGATGTTGCCGGGCCCGTGTCCGCGTACGGGCACACCTCGTGCCGCGCCCACCGGTCGAGACGGCGGGACGGATGTCACGGCCGCAAGGGCCGCAAAGCGGAAAATATGCGACATTGGTGTGTAAAGCGGATGCGCGGCTTTCGCTTGAATCACTCAGCGTGGAAGGGCGGTCCGATGTCTGCGGTCGAACAGTACGCGCGCGCCCATCTCGTCACGGACGAAGACGACCCGGGGGCCGTACCCGTCCGGCTGCGCTACGACCCCGACAGCGACCCCCGGTCGGTGCGCATCGATCTGCCGGGCGCCCACGAGTGGACGTTCTCGCGCGCTCTGCTGGAGCGGGGGCTGCGGGCCCCGGCGTCGAGCGGCGACGTACGGGTGTGGCCGTGCGGCCGTGTCCAGGCCGTCGTGGAGTTCCACTCCGACAACGGTGTCGACGTCCTGCAGTTCGATGCCAAGACCCTGATCAGGTTCCTGCGCCGGACCTACACCGCGGAACCCGTGCGCGGCTGACGGGCTCAGCCGCCCATCTTCAGCAGGGCCGCCACGATCGGGCCGGCCGTGTCGCCGCCGTGACCGCCGGCCTGGACCACGCCCGCAGCGGCGAGGTCGCCCCGGTAGGCGGTGAACCAGCCGTTGGGCTTCTTCTGCCCGTCGACCTCGGCGGAGCCCGTCTTGGCGCCGTAGTCCCCGCTCATGCCGGCCATCGCCTTGGCCGCCGTGCCGTAGTCCGCCGTGAACCGCATGACGTCCTTCAGCTGGGACCGCGTCGTGGACGACATGGTGCGCGCGGCCTTGGCCAGCGTGCGGTGGTCCACCGACGGCGACACCAGGTACGGCTGGTGGAAGGTGCCGGACTCCACCGTCGCCGCCACGGAGGCCATGTTCAGCGGGTTCATCCGCACCCCGCCCTGGCCGATCAGCGAGGCGCCCATCTGCGCACCGCTCTGCACCGGCACGGAGCCGTCGAAGGAGGGCACGCCGATGGCCCAGTTGTTCAGGCCGAGGCCGTAGACCTGCTGGGCCTCCTTGGTCAGGTCGCTGTCGGACAGCTTCGGCGCGAAGTCGATGAAGGCGTTGTTGCAGGAGGCGCCGAAGCTCTGCCTGAACGTGCCGTGCTTGATCTCGGAGTCGGCGTCGTTGTGGAAGGTCCAGCCGGCGAGCTTGTACGTCTTGGGGCAGGGATGCGAGGCGTCCGGGGTGACCAGGTTCTTCTCGAAGAGCATCGTCGAGGTCACGATCTTCATCGTGGAGCCGGGCGCGAGGGAGCCCTGGAAGGCGGTGTTGAAGCCGTGCCCGTTGTTGGCGACCGCGAGGATCTCGCCGGTGGAGGGCCGCAGCACGACCACCGAGGAGCGCGCCTGCTTGGCGACCTGCCGCTCGGCCGCCGCCTCGAGGGTGGGGTCCAGCGTCGTGCGCACCGTGCCGGGGGTGCCCTGGCTCAGCGCCACGAGCGTCTTGTCGGACAGCTTCGCCGCCCGCGACGCCTTGCCGCGCACCACACGCAGCTCGACGCCCGCCTTGCCGCCCGCCGTCTTGCCGTACTTCTCCCGCAGCCCGTCCAGCACGGTGCCCAGGGAGGGGTACTTGGCGGTGGTCAGCGCGCCGCCGTCGCGGTCCAGCGCCTTGACGGGCGGGGTGCCGGACTCGCCGGTGACGAGCGTGTCGCCGTCCTTGAGGTCCGGGTGGACCACGGAGGCGTGCCAGTCCACCAGCGGCTTGCCGTCACTTGTCCGCCGCACGACGGTGAGCGAGCTGCCGTAGGCGAGCGGCTTGCTCAGGTTCTTGTACGACACCGTCGCCTTGACGGAGAACGGCACCTTGGCGCCCGCGGCCGTGCCCGGGGTGAGCGTGACGTTCTTCAGGTGGGCGTCCTTGGTGTAGCCGGTGAGCAGGGTACCGGCGGCCGAGGGGTCGTCGGTCGCGGCGGCCGCCTCGGCGACCCTGCCGTGCTGCCAGGCGGTCAGGAAGCGGGTGGCGGCCGTGCGCACCTCGGCCGCGCTGAGCGGGCCGCTCGGGACGGCCTTGTGGTGGGCCGCGGCGCCCTGCTCGTCGGCCGCCGCGCCGCCGCCGTACAGCGCGTAGACGCCGATCCCGGCACCGGCGACGACCAGGGCGATCATCCCGCCGATCACGGCGGGCGGGGTCTTGCGCCGCTCGGCGACGCGCCTTCTCTTGCCCACAGCCTCAGTTCCTCCGCGCCTTCCCTGGTTCCCCGCAGCCCTCACACACCCCAACGACGGCCTTCACCTTAAAGTCCCCGCCTCGGAGGGCGACACCGGCCCGCATTCCGTAGCAGGCTTGCGACAATCGCCCCGGCCGCGGCGTCGTCCCGCGACCCGGCACCCACCCGGGCGTCTCAGACCCAGGTGTCCAGCCACATCCGCGATCTCCACTGGTCGAGCGGGATCGCGGTGCCGGTGAACAGGGGCCAGAAGTAGATGAAGTTCCAGGCGATCAGCAGGACCAGCACGCCGGACACCGTCGCGCCGACCACGCGGCGGGTGTCGGTGGAGCCCGGTGGGCCGACGATCGCGCCGATCATCATGGCCACCGCCAGGCACAGGAACGGCACGAAGACGACCGCGTAGAAGAGGAAGATCGTGCGCTCCTGGTACAGGAACCAGGGCAGATAGCCGGCCGCGATCCCGCAGGCGATGGCGCCGGCCCGCCAGTCGCGGCGGAACGCCCAGCGCCACAGCACGTACAGGATCGCGAGGCAGCCCGCCCACCACAGCAGCGGCGTGCCGATCGCCAGCACCTCCCGGGCGCACTTCTCGCCCGCGTCCGCCGGGCAGCCGTCGGTGCCCGGGCCGGGGGACTGGTAGAAGTACGACACCGGGCGGCCCAGCACGATCCAGCTCCACGGGTTGGACTGGTACGTGTGCGGGGAGGACAGGTGGACGTGGAACTCGTACACCTCGTGCTCGTAGTGCCACAGGCTGCGCAGCCAGTCCGGCAGGAAGGTCCAGCTGCCGCCCCTGCCGTCGGTGGCCGCCCAGTTGCGGAAGTAGCCGCCGGTGCCGTCCGTGGGGGAGAGGATCCAGCCGATCCAGGAGGCGAGGTAGACGGCGATCGCCACCGGGACGGTCGCCAGGAAGGCGATGCCGGTGTCGTACTTGAGCACCGCGGCGTACGGGTGGTGGGCGCCGGCCACCTTGCGGGCGCCGACGTCCCACAGCACCGTCATCACGCAGAACGCGACCAGGATGTACAGGCCGTTCCACTTGGTGCCGATCGCGAGGCCCAGCATCAGGCCGGCCGCCCAGCGCCAGGGCCGCAGCCCGAAGCGGAACGCGTCGGCGACCTGCGCGTCCGGGCGGACCCGCCCGTCGGGGCCCACGGGCAGCGCGGCGGCCAGTCTCTCCCGTGACCGGTCCCGGTCGATGATCAGGCAGCCGAACGCGGCGAGCACGAAGAACATCAGCACGCCGTCGAGCAGCGAGGTCCGGCTCATCACGAAGTGCAGCCCGTCCACCGCCATCAGCGCGCCCGCCAGACAGCCGAGGAACGTCGAGCGGAAGATGCGGCGCCCGATCCGGCACAGCAGCAGCACGCTCAGCGTCCCGAGCAGGGCCGTCATGAACCGCCAGCCGAACGGGTCGAACCCGAAGACGAGCTCGCCGATCCCGATGACGTACTTCCCGACCGGCGGGTGCACGACGTACGCCGCGTCCGTCGGGATCGCGAGGTGCCCGTGCGTCTGCAGGACCAGGTCGTTGGCGTTCTTGTCCCAGTTGACCTCGAACCCGCGGTGGACGAGCGCCCACGCGTCCTTGGCGTAGTACGTCTCGTCGAATATCACCGCGCGCGGGCTGCCCAGGTTCCAGAACCGCATCAGGCCCGCCATCAGCGTCACCAGCAGCGGTCCGCCCCAGCCGGCCCAGCGCGCGATCCGGTCGGCCAGGACCGGTGACAGGCCGAACGCCTGCCACAGCCGCGGGCTGGGCTGGGCGTACGGGGGCACGAGCCGGTCGCGTACGTCGCCCGAGGGGGCGTCCTTCGCCGGTGCGTACCCGAATCGGCGCAGCCGCTGCTGCCACGACGGCCGCTGGTCGTGCGGCGCCTGGCCCTGCCGGTGGTCCATGGAGGACGCGGTACTGGTCACCCGCGCCATGGTAGGGAACCGTGCTGTGCGAGTCCCGTGCATGTGCGGTACCGGCCGGGATGCGGTCGTTTTCGTCCCGCTTCCGGAGCCCTGCGAGGATGGGGGGCGTGACTGGAACCCTTGTGCTGGCAGGTACCCCCATCGGTGACGTCGCGGACGCGCCGCCCCGGCTGGCCGAGGAGCTGGCGGGCGCCGACGTGGTCGCAGCCGAGGACACCCGGCGGCTGCGCCGGCTCACCCAGGCCCTCGGCGTGACCCCCAAGGGCCGCGTGGTGTCGTACTTCGAGGGCAACGAGTCCGCCCGCACCCCGGAGCTGGTCGAGGAGCTGCTCGGCGGCGCGCGCGTGCTGCTCGTGACCGACGCCGGGATGCCGTCGGTGTCCGACCCCGGCTACCGGCTGGTCGCGGCCGCGGTGGAGAAGGGCGTGCGGGTCACCGCGGTGCCCGGGCCGTCGGCCGTGCTCACCGCGCTCGCCCTGTCCGGGCTGCCCGTCGACCGGTTCTGCTTCGAGGGCTTCCTGCCGCGCAAGGCGGGGGAGCGGCTGTCCCGGCTCAGGGAGGTCGCGGGCGAGCGGCGCACGCTGGTCTACTTCGAGGCCCCCCACCGCCTCGACGACACCCTCGCCGCGATGGCCGAGGTCTTCGGCGCGGACCGGCGGGCCGCCGTCTGCCGGGAGCTGACCAAGACGTACGAGGAGGTACGGCGCGGTCCGCTGGCCGAGCTGGCCCGGTGGGCCGCGGAGGGCGTGCGCGGGGAGATCACCGTCGTCGTCGAGGGCGCCCCGCAGGCCGCGCCCGAGGAACTCGACGCCGCCGAGCTGGTCCGCCGGGTGCGGGTGCGCGAGGAGGCGGGCGAGCGCCGCAAGGAGGCCATCGCGGCGGTGGCGGTGGAGGCGGGGCTGCAGAAGCGGGTCGTGTTCGATGCGGTGGTCGCCGCCAAGCGTGCCGCCGGGTGAGCGGAGTTCCTGCGGTTCCGGGTGGCGTCACCGCGCGCGCAAACCCCCTCTGAGCAGGGCTCTTCTCGGCTGAGCGGCCAGGCCATGGGACGGCAAAGGGCTGTCGCCGATGGCAAAGGAAAACGGGGCCGCCCGGGTGCTTTTCGGCAAGGACGCCTCAAATCGCCTCCAACACTCGACAGCCCTCGTGCATTCGCGCCGGTGGAAGCGTCCACTGGTCAAAGGGACGCACCCGTCCCTCGCCCCAGGGGATTCCGGGGGGAATCCCCTTCGCGGGGCGGCAGTCCAGCGGACAACAGGAGCTGGCATGAGTGAGATCGCAGGGCAGACCGGCCTCCGTGGCACGCCGACAGCCGTCGTTCACGAGTCGTACTCGTTCGCCTGCATGCGGTGCGGGCACGGCTGGGAGCAGTCGTACGCCATAGAGCACCACACGGACGCCGACGGGCAGGAGTTCGTGCTCTACGTGGCCGACGGCCGGGTCGTGCCGTCGCCGCTGCGCCGGCCCAGCTGCCAGAACTGCGACGGCCATGTCGTGCGGATCATGCGCGCCGGGCAGGTCTCGTCGGTTCGCAGCGCCGCCGAGCCGCACCACCACAGCGCGCCGCAGGCCGGGCCCGTCGAGGTCCCGCAGGTGCCGCAGGCGCCGGCCACGGCCGAGCCGGACGCCGGGACCGCCGCGTCCGGGGAGCAGCACCACTGGCACCTGTCCGATCTCCTCCACCCCTTCCAGCACAGGGCGGGCTGAGCCGGGCACAGGCGTTCGACGGCGGGCCGCTTCCGTAGGATCGAGTCATGCCTTCGAACGCCGGCCCGGGCTCCAAGGGCGACCAGCACGCGGCGCCACCGCTCCCGGCACCCCTGCGGGTGCCCGTCGCCGACTCCCACACCCACCTCGACATGCAGTCCGGCACGGTGGAGGAGGGCCTGGCGAAGGCGGCGTCGGTCGGCGTGACGACGGTCGTGCAGGTCGGCTGCGACATCAAGGGCTCGCGGTGGGCCGCCGAGACCGCGGCGGCGTACGAGAACGTCCACGCCGCCGTCGCCCTCCACCCCAACGAGGCGCCGCGGATCGTGCACGGGGATCCCGACGGCTGGTCGCGCCAGGGCGCCCGCCGGCCGGGGGGCGACGCGGCGCTGGACGAGGCCCTGGCCGAGATCGACCGGCTGGCCGCCCTGCCCCACGTCAGGGCCGTCGGCGAGACCGGCCTGGACTACTTCCGCACCGGCCCCGGGGGCAAGGCCGCGCAGGAGCGCTCCTTCCGCGCCCACATCGAGATCGCCAAGCGGCACGGCAAGGCGCTCGTCATCCACGACCGCGACGCCCACGCCGACGTGCTGCGCCTGCTGAAGGAGGAGGGCGCCCCCGAGCGCACCGTCTTCCACTGCTACTCCGGCGACGCCGAGATGGCCGGGATCTGCGCCCGCGAGGGCTACTACATGTCCTTCGCCGGCAACGTCACCTTCAAGAACGCGCAGAACCTGCGCGACGCCCTCGCCGTCGCCCCGCTGGAGCTGGTCCTCGTGGAGACCGACGCGCCCTTCCTGACCCCCGCGCCGTACCGCGGACGGCCCAACGCGCCGTATCTCGTTCCGGTCACGGTGCGCGCCATGGCCGCCGTGCGCGGCATCGACGAAGACGCGCTGGCGACGGCCCTGGGCGCGAACACCGCCCGCGCCTTCGACTACTGAGCGTACAGCGATCGTAACCATGCGGTAACGCTCACCGATGCGCGGCTCCGCCTCGGCCGCGACCATGGGTAGTCGCGCCGCTTTGGAGAGTGACCGGCCCTCCGCTAGGTTCTGGGGCCCGATCCGGGACCCCTCTGGCCCTCTGGAGCGTGTCGGCGTGAGCAACCCGCAGTTCGAGACCTATGAGGCGTACGGCCCCTACGCCGCGCCGTCCGGCGCACCCGGCGGCGTGTGGCCCGGCGTGCACGACGCCGAGACGGTGACGTACGGCGTGATGACCGGCGTCGCGTACGACGACACGTACCGGCCCGCCCACGAGGCGAGGGCGCAGGCG
>NZ_JBLEBI010000048.1:0-39236 GCF_047340315.1 Streptomyces sp. AF1A | reverse complement strand
GGCTGGTTCCAGGCCGCGGGAGCGGGCTGCGGTGGCTGCGGCTGGAAGGGCGGCTGCTGCCCGGGCACGCCGCCGGGACCCTGCGCGGCCGCCGGCTGCTGCTGGGCATCGGGCATCGGTCCGGGCTGCTGCGGAGCGGGCTGCGCGGGCCACTGGGCCGCAGGGGCCGGGGCGGCGGGCTGGTACGACGGCGGCAGCGGGGGCAGCCCGTTCTGCGGCACGGGCGGGGGCGTCCACGCGGGCGGGGCGGTGTCCTGCGGAGCGGGCTGCGCGCCGGGCTGCGCCTCGCCGGGCTGTCGCGCGCTGCTCTCCGGGCTGCCGTCCTCCGGCGCCCCCGGCTGCGGGGCCTTCTGCAGCGAGCCCTCTGGGGCCTCGGCGTCCGCGGGTCCGGAGGTGTCCGCGGCCGGGCCGGAAGGCGCGTCGGACGGCGCGCCCTCGGCGGAGTCCTCGTCCGCGGCGCCCTCCGACGCGGACTCGCGCGCGGCCGTCGCCCCGGCAGCCTCGGCGCCGCCGTGGGCCTGGTCCGTGCCCTCACCCTCGGCCGGGTCCCTGTCCGCGCCGGACCCGGAGTCTCCGGCGTCCTCCGCGGCACGGACATCCGCCACCGAGCCGTCCGGCGCCGGGGCCTCGGCCTCCTCCGCGGACGTGTCCGCAGCCGCTCCGGTCTCCTCGGCGGACGTGTCCGCGGCGGCCCCGGGCTCCTCGGCAGCGGCCGGCGCCGCACCCTCCTCGGCGCCCTCTCCGCCGTCCTCGCCCTCCTTCTGCGCGGCGGCCGAGCGCTCGGCGATCTCGGCCATCTGCCGCTTCAGGGCGACCGCGGAGAACCGCATCGTCGCGCCGCTCTCCAGGTCCCCGTTGTCGCTCTCCGGCTCGGCCACGGCGGGCGCGGCGGCCGGCGCCTCAGGCTGCGGTGCCTGCGGCGCCTCGGGCGTCTGGTTCGGCTGGGGCGGAATCTGCGCCTGCTGCGGCTCGAAGCCCTCGGGCAGTCTCGGCATCGGGACCGGGTTGCCGACCGGCGGCGCGGGCTGCGCGGGCGGCGCGAAGGCCGCGCCCTGCGCCGGAGCGGGCGGAGGCGGCGGAGCGAAGGGGGTTCCCTGCGGCGGGGTGTACGACGTCCCCTGCGGCGGGGTGCCGGCGGGCTGCGCGGCGGGCGGCGGAGTCGGGCCGGGTGTGGGAGCGGGAGCCGGTGTGCTCGAAGGGAACTGCGGAAGCCCGGAGGCGGCCGGACCGCCCGCGTCACCCGGAGTTCCGGGCCCGTTCGGCACGCCGAAGCCGCCCGCGTTGTCCGAGCCCGCCGTGCCCGACGCGTTCTGCGTGTACCAGGCCGGGGGAGCGTAGTCGATGGTGAACTCGCCGGTGGTCTCGACCGCCTCTGCGTCGGGCTGGTCATCGCCGGGTGTGGCCCAGCCCCCGCGCATCCCGTCCCGATCGCTGCTCACAGTTCCTCCTGGTGTGGTCGAGCACCCTCATGCCGTGCCGGGGCGACCATGTCGTGTCGTTCGAGTCGTCCGTAGTCGTTCGAGGCAGTCCGATCCACCGGCCCTCCCCCTGGGACACCGACGCCCGGTCCACGGGTGTGTCACGCGCCCGCTCCCAGCCTAATCACCACGAGCCGCACCTCGGCAGGCCCGCCCGCCTCTCGGCACGCACGTACCTGGCCGCGACGGGCCGGGAACCGGCCCGCGAGCGCCGCGCGTTGAGGGTGGATTCAGGGAGCAAACGGAGGAGAAACGGCGAACAGGAAGGGCGGAACGGCGAACAAAGGGGACGGAGAAGACCAGTTCAGTCCATCCGGCGCGGTGTGCCCAACAATCCGATCTCGGCGTCGGTGGGTTGCGTCAGCACGTACTGCCGGTCGCGGTCGGTGCACCACAGCGTCACGCCGTCGGGCAGCGTGGGCAACGACTCCACCTCGGACCGCGACAGCCCCATGGTGCGGCCCAGTTCGGCGGCCTCGTCCGGCGAGACCCGCTGGATGCCGGCCAGCCGCGCCTGCCGCAGCAGCCGGGGCGCGACCGGGCTGAGATACGGCAGCAGGGTCACCACCGACTGCCAGGGCCCGGACACCACCCGGCCGCGCGGCGGGCGCATGCCGCAGTCCCGCACCACCAGCACCGGCGTGCCGGCGGAGGCGCCCTGCGGCGGCACCCGCCCGACGTCGTACACGGTCAGGCCGTTCTGCCCGCCCCCCATGGCGTGCACCATCTGCATCCACGCCTGCGGCCGGCCGGTCTCCACGGCCACCCGCGCGCCGGTGGCCGCCGAGCGCAGCGCCAGCACCTGCGCGGTCCACAGGCCGCCGATGAGGACGACGTCGTACGGCGTGGGCCGGTTGATGCCCAGCACGGCCGGCTGCCCCTCGGCATCGACCCCGGCGACCACGCCGTCGTCCCCGATGGGCAGGGCGAGCGCGTCCAGCTGGGCTCCGGGCAGCGCGTGCCTGCCGTGGCGGGGGCCGATCAGACCGAGGCCGTGCCGCAGCCGCTCGCCCGCGCGCCGCAGCCCGGAGGCCGGCGCCGTCTCTCGCACGTCCCGCGCCGGGGACGTCGTCGGAATCGTCGTCACCGCGCACCTCCCAGGGGCAGTGTGGCCAGCATGCCGGGCAGCTGCTCGCGGTCGAGGCGCGCCAGACCGGCGCCGGCCTGGCGGGCCGCAGCCTCCAACGCGCGCCGCGCCGCCACGAGTTCGTCGTCACTGCGACCGGTCACCCGCAGGTGTCCGCAGAGCGACACCTCCTGCCGGTCCCCGCGCGCGAGGGTGAGGCTGAAGGTGGTGGCGAGCGCCGGTATCGCCGTGACCCGGGCGACGAACTGCGGCAGCGACTCGCCGCGTCCGCCGCCCAGTTGAGGCCAGCGCCGCACCCAGTACGTGGTGTGCCTCCGGTTGTCGCAGCGCCAGCTGCGCCCGGACTCCTCCGTCCGACGCTCCCGGGTCTCGCTGCGCCCCGCCTCGGCCGTCACCAGCGGGTTGGCGCAGGCGGAGGTGGCGAGCGCGGCGATCAGCTCCTCCTCGTCGAGCGCCCGCGCCCTGAAGCCCGCCCCGGTCAGCCGGCTGGCCAGATGGTCCGCGGTCCGCACGACGCACTTCTGCGCCCCGAGCAGCCCGCCCCCGCGCGCGGCCACGGCCTCCGGGCACATCTCGGGATCGAGCTTCAGCGCGATCCAGGTGATCCGCACGGCGGGCGCGCCCGTCTGCTCCTGCAGCGGGAGGTAGTTGGCCACGGCCACCGACTGCTGGGGCAGGTGCAGCGCGGGCGCCGGCTGGGTGTGCAGCACGATCTGGGCCGACTCCAGCCGGATCCCGTCCACCTCCAGCGCGTCCCGCACCAGGCCCAGCGGCAGCGGCTGCCGGCTCCGCTCGGCCCGCAGCGCGGTCGCGTCGGCCTCCACCTGGAGCACCGCCGTCACGAACGTGCCGTCCCCGACGATGCCGACCGGCCGCCGGTCCCGCGAGCCGTGGGAGTGGGTGCGCAGGGCGGGCTCGCACTCCACCGCCGGGACCAGGCCCGGCTCCGTACCGGGCGGTATCGGGGTGTGCGCGGCCCGCTTCTGCCGTACCCGCAACTCCCGTGCCGTGCCGAGCCACTCCGGCAGGGAGCGGCCCCGCCGCCGTACGAAGGCCAGCAGGACCAGCGCCACCGCGACGACCGCGGCCGGCACCAGCGCCACCATCCCGACCGCCCAGCCGACGAGCAGGACGGCGGCCGCCAGCTCCACCAGCACCAGCCGTTGCAAACGGAACGAACCCGCCTGGCCCGGCCGGGCCCTGAGGCCGAGCGTGACCGGCTGCTGCGCCGCGCCGCGCCGCTCGGCCGCCCCGCCGGGCGCCTGCGCGGACCCGGCCGCGCGGCCTTGTGCCGCCGACCGGCCCCGCGCTCGCGTCCGCGTCCCGGAAGCCATCACTCCATCCCCCCGATTTGCTCACAACTCGCTGGAACCAGGCCACTGAACAAGGCCCTTGAGGGCCCAGGTACCCTACCCGCTCCACGAGACCCGCTCCGTACCAGGCATAGTAGGGGCCGGGTCCGACAACGGAGGGCGGGGGAGCGTGGTCCCCGGGCGCGCTCCGCGTGAGTCACGGGGAGAAACGGGCACAGATGGCATCTCGGCGGGACCAACTCAACGCCTACACCTTCGCGAAGCGCCGCATGCTGGCGTCGTTCGTGCGGTCGTCACCGGATGCCTCGGACGAGGGGGCGCCCCGGCCGCTGCGCGCGATCCTGCCCGGCGGCATCGTCGGCGTGGTCGTCCTCGCGGCCTTCGGCGCCTGGGGCATGTTCAAGCCGACGGCGCCGCAGGGCTGGGACGCGCCGGGCCAGAAGGTGATCATCGCCAGCAAGTCCACCACCCGGTACGTCGTGCTTGAGACCGACGGCAAGATCCAGCTGCACCCCGTCCTCAACATGGCGTCCGCCGAACTGGTCCTCAACACCCAGAGCGGCGTGGACGTCGTCACCGTCGACGAGTCGATCCTCGACAACGGCAAGATCCCGCACGGCGTCACCATCGGCATCCCCTACGCCCCCGACCGGCTGCCCTCCGGCGAGGAGGCGGGCGCGGCCAAGCGTTGGGCCGTCTGCGAACGCCCGAGCGGCAGCGGCAACTCCATCCAGAAGGCCGCGTTCGTCCTGGCCGAGCGCGACCGGAAGAAGACCGAGGACCCCGCCGAGAAGCTGCACGGCGGTCAACTCCTCTACGTCGAGACGCCGGAGAAGAAGCAGTACGTCGTCGACGCGCAGGGCCGGGCGTACGAGGTGGACGCCACCGATCCCCTCCTGCTGCAGACCCTGGTGGGCCCGAACCGCCGCCCCCAGCAGGTCACCCGGGAGTGGATCGACGCCCTCCACCAGGGCGACCGGATCGCCTTCCCGTCGGTCGAGGGCACCCCGGGCACCGCCGCGAACGCGCCCGGCCAACTCGACGCGCAGACCAACCGCGTCGGCATGGTCCTCAGGGCACCGGTCAACGGCACGGAGGAGTACTACGTGGTGCTGCCCGGCCGGGTCGCCCCCGTCTCCGACTTCGTCGCCCAGCTGCTCCTGGCCAGCAAGGACCTCGTGAGGCTCGGCCAGGCCGGGCACCCGAAGGAGGTCAGCGCGGGCGCCATCGGCCAGGCGGGCAAGCCGTTCGCCGACGCCTACAAGTGGCCCACCGAGAAGCCCAGCGCGGTCAACGACGCCTCCACCGCCGGCGGCAGCCGCAACACCGTCTGCGCCGTCCTGGACCACGTCGATCCCGACAACGGCGACACCACCCTGAGCACCTGGGCGGGCACCGACTTCCCGGAGGTCCTGCCCACCGGCTCCTCCAGCGCCTACGTCACCGCGGGCTCCGGCCAGCTCTACCGCCAGTTCCAGGGCAGCGAGACCAAGGCCGGCCCGGTCTTCCTGGTCACCGACACCGGCCTGCGCTACGCCCTGCAGTCCAACGACGACAGCGCCACCGACGACAAGGGCATCGGCATCACGCCCAAGCAGCGCAAGGAACTCCAGCAGGAGGCCAAGCTGGCGCAGACCCGCCTCGGCTACGCCAACGTCAACCCGGCCCCCATTCCCGCGGCCTGGTCGGAGTTCCTGCCGACGGGCCCGCGCCTGTCGACGTCCGCGGCCCGCCAGCCGCAGGGTTCGTGAGGGGGAGCCCGATGCCGTCGACACCCGGTACCGCGCGCACCGCCCGCGCCGCCCACCGCTCCCGCACCGTGCCCCGCTCGCGCACCACCCGCGGTACTCGCCCGACTCGCCGTCCCCAGGCCGCCCTTGTCACGGTCCTGGCCACGACCGCGACCCTGCTGGCCGCCCCGCTGGCGGCGGCGGACGACGCCTCCGACCAGTGCACGTTCTCCCGGACGAACCACAAGTACGCCGGCACTCCCTGGGCCCTGCAGCGCGTCAACCTCGACGAGCTGTGGAGCCAGTCCAAGGGCAAGGGCGTGAAGGTGGCCGTCATCGACACGGGCGTGGACACGTCCAACCCGCAGCTCACACAGGCGGTCGACGGCTCCCTCGGCGTCAACCTCCTGCCCGCCAAGGACGACAAGGGCCAACCGGTCGACGGCGCCAAGTCCAAGGCCACGACCGACACGGTCGGCCACGGCACCCGCGTGGCGGGCATCATCGCCGCCCGCCGCATGGACGGCACCGGTTTCGTCGGCCTGGCCCCCGAGGCGAAGATCATCCCGATCAAGCAGAACGACGCGGAGGGGCACGGCACGGCCCTCACCCTCGCCAAGGCCATCCGGTACGCGATCAAGGCCAAGGCGCAGGTCATCAACATCTCCCAGGACACGGCGAACGCCGTGGCACCGGCACAGGACCTGCACGACGCGATCAACGAGGCGCTGGCCAACAAGATCGTGGTCGTCGCCTCGGCGGGCAACGACGGCCTGGGCGGCAACGTCAAACTGACCTACCCCGCCTCCTACGACGGTGTCCTCGCCGTGGCCGCCTCCGACCGCAACAACGAACGCGCCGCCTTCTCCCAGTCCGGCGACTTCGTCGGCGTGGCCGCCCCCGGCGTCGACATGATCTCGACCGTCCCCAAGGGCGGCCACTGCTCCGACAACGGCACGAGCTTCTCCGCGCCCTACGTGGCCGGCGTCGCCGCCCTCATCAAGGCGAAGCACCCCGACTGGACTGCCCGCGAGGTCGTGGCCCAGATCGAACAGACGGCGGAACGCTCCATCGCCGGCCACGACCGCCTGGTCGGCTGGGGCGTGGTCGACCCGGTCCGCGCGCTGACGGAGGACGACCACCCGATCGAGGCACCGCACCCCGACACCGGCCTCACCCACGTGGAGGCCCCCGCCCCCGCCAGACTCACCCTCGGCGAGACCCCGCAGGAACGCACGGCCCGCATCGCCACCTACGTGGCCGTGGGCGTGGCGGTCCTGGTGGCGGGGCTGAGCGGAGGAGCGGTGGCACTGCGGGACGCGCGGCGCAGGCGACGGAATCTGTCGGGCGGCCACGCATGACGTCCATGTCACTGCTGCCGTTCGCCGCCTCCGCCGGCCTCGTGGCGATGGTTTGCGTCAGAGCCGGCCGCGTACGAGCCTGGCGCGAGGCCCTCAACCCGTCGGCGCCTGCGATCCCGGACATCGACTTCACCATCGCTCGTGTCCTGTTCCTCGGCCTGGCCGCGCTGGGCATCTACTTCGGCTTCCAGAGCCTCTCCATGGACGCCGACGGCCAGTGGAGCGACGCGGAACTGACCAGGGCGGTACGAAGCGCGACGGAGGAACTGGACGGGGACTCGACGTACAGCCCCTTCGAGGACGACGCGAGCCTCACCGACGACTACGCCTCGACCATCGAGGATGCCATCGCCCGGCACGCCGGCCCCCATGCCCCTCACTTCCCGGTCGACGCCACCCCCGCCACCCCGGACCACTCGAACGATGCCTCCGACGACATCACCGCCGACGGCACGGATGCGTCCTTCCGCATGCATGTCAAGGTGACGCGTGACAGGTCGGGGGACCATGAGGGCCCGGGGGTCGGGGGTGGCTCGGCCACGGAGCGGAAGTACGTGTTCAGGGTGGCAAGCCGGGCCGGGGCGCGCTGAGGGTTCACGCACGCCCTCGGTGGTGCAGCATGCACTCCTGACGCTCAGCCGACCTGCGGAACCCCGTTCGGCAAATCGCCCGCGCCGTTGCACTCCCATAGTTTCCGGGCTTCGAGTCGCAGCGTGTCCGCTGCGAGCGCAGCCATTTTCCGGATCACCGCCCGGTCGGTCGATTCCTCGTACGTGACATCGACCTCTACCAGTGCCTTGGTTCCGGTCTGTTCGGAAGAACAATCGACGAAGAGGGACGTGGTGTCCCCCTCATGGAAGCCCTTGGCCTCGCCGAGAGTGATCCGAGTGGCGCCGGCGGCACTCGCCTCGCGAGTCATGTCCTTAACGGTGCGGTCCGACCCGGAGTAGAAACTGTGCTTGATCGTGACTGACTTGCCGCCGCCGTACACCTTGCACGTTCCGGGCTCCTTCTTGGAGTACGGCTCCTCCGGGTTGAAAACTCCGGTGTGCCACTGCGAGAACGGCTTTCCCGTCTGCGGCAGGAGGGCTCTGACATCCGCTCCCGGAAGGGCGTTGTCGCACACACGGGCCGGTACCGCGACATCGCTCTCCGGGGACGGCCACAGTTGCCAGGTCACCACCCCGGCAGCGGCAAGGCACCCCACGGCCGCCAGAGCGATCCACCTCGTGGATCGCCAGCCCCTGTTTTCGGTCTCATTCACAAGCGACTACTTTCCTGCTCTCTGGCGACCCAGACCATAGGAATCTTCGATCTCTCGCTTCGCGGCCGTGGCCTGACTCTGCGCATTTGCTTCGTCGTAGCCGGCTTCCTTGGCAGCCGTGTACGTGGCGTCGTACATCGCCTGTGCCGAACTGGCCTGCTGCTGCTCCAGGAACACGTCCCGGTCTTTCAGGGCCTCGGGGCTCGAGTCCCTGGTGAAGTTTTCCACGACCGATTCCCGGATGTCCTCCACCACCCAGCCGGCCACCTCGCCGCCCACGGGGATCTTGCCGATCCCCATGCCGATGATGCGCCCCGCCCATTTGTCGGCCGTGGCGACACCTTCATTGAATTCCGCGTCTTCGGCGATTTTCTCGTCGACGACTGCCTGCGTCCGGGATTCCGCCATGATGCCGGCGATCTCGCCTCCGGGGTTGACTCGGTTCGCGATCTCCGGGGCCAGCTCCTTGTACTTGTCGGCGTTGTGGAACGCATCGTTGACGAGGTCCGTGGTCACCGACTCCTGGGAAGTGATGATGGCCCCGTATGCGTCGGGGTCCTTGCCGACCGCTCCCAGGAAGTTCTTGAGTACGCCGGGCGAAAGACCCTCCGGATTGGTCTGCACGTTGAGGTTCCCGAGGTGGGCGCTGGCCCCGTGGGTGCCCACGACGGATCCGCCGTCGCCCATGAACGCCCCCTGCACATCGCGCATGTAGTCGGCGGTGATGTTTCCGAGGCTGTCACACAGGGGTGAGTCGTCCAGATCCTCGGGATGGGCGCCGTAGCGCTCCACCAGCTTGTGGAAGATGTCGGCCGCTTCCTCGGAGTGCGGCGGCGACACGGCGTCGCTGCCATAGGGCAGACCGGTGGTGGCCGCCTCCAAGGCGTGGCCGAGTGCGTCAGGACCGTAGCCCATCACCGTCTTGGCCTTGTCCTCGTCGGCGAGAACGTTCGCGCTGTTCGTATCCGCTGTCCATTCGAAGTCCTTGCCGGTGAGCAGGTCGAGATACGAGGCGAAGCCCGGCTTGCCGCCCTGCTTGACGGTGCCGTCCTCGTTGTACGCGGTAGGCGGGTCGGTGAAGAACTTCTGCGCGGCCTCCGGACTGTGCCCGAGTGCTTCAAGAACGCTGTTCAGCGGATCGTTACCGCTGCCCAGCTTGCCGGACGGGTTGAAGCCGTAGATGTCCGGACTGCCCGTCGGCTTGTTCGACAGGAAGAAGTACGGGTCCTTCTTGTGGAGCTGCGTGATGTGCTCCGCAATCGGGTTGAGGAACCGCGCGTCGTAGTTGCCGTAACGCAGCAGGCCACCGAGCACCTGGTAGCCGTACGGCTTGCTCCACTGCCCCGGCTCCCACCCGATCTGCTTGGTCCCGAGTCGCCGGAACTCCGCACCCCAGCGGGCGTCGAGATGGTGACTGTGGTCGGGGTCGGTGGCGTTCGCGAGTGTGTAGCCCATGACCCTCTGCAGGTCCTGAACCTCGTTGAGCCGGGTCTTCGTCGCATCGGCGCTCGTACCGTCGATCGACATCTCGGCGTAGAACTGCAGCGCCTTCTCCGGCCCACCGAGTCCCTGATAGAACTCGGTGGCGAACTCGCCGTCCCTTTCTGCCGAGTTGAAGCGCAGGAGACGGTTGAGCTCGCGCAGCTCCGCGTCGGACATCTTGTCACCCTTGCGCGCCAGTTCCAGGGCCCGCTCGGCCTCGGCGTCGTTCAGGGACTCGTACTTGCTGTGGCCCGCGTCGTACGGATCGTTGCCGTGGCTCTTCGCCAGCGCACGGGCGACCGAGGCGTCGATCTCGGCTGCGTGGGCCAGGATCTGGTTGATCCGGTTCTCCAGAGCCTGCTTCTGGTCGAGCTGATCCTGGGTGCGCTCGTCGCTGTCACCGCGGATGTGCGGGAAGAAGCAGCGGACCTTGCCGTCGCCGATGTCCTCGACGCGAACACCGAGATGCGGTGCGTCCTTCTCGACGGCCGTCTTGATCTGTTGCTGAAGCGAGGCGAGTTCGGTGTGCCCGTCCTCGAGAACCTGGTAGATGCTGTTCGCCTCGGTGTGCAGGTCCGAGATCTCCTTCGCCGTCTTGCTGACGAACTCCCGTGTCACCGTCGCGTTCAGGCCGGCCCACTGCGCCGAGTCCGACTTGGCCCGCATCCCCGTACGGGCGCTCTCCGCGGACTTCTTCAGGCCGTCGACGGCCTTCTTCCAGTCCGACACGGCAGTGGCGAGCTTTCCGAGGTCGACCTCGATGAGGTCCGTGTATGTGAGAGCCATCGCAGGTGCTCCTACTTGAAGTACTCGTTGAGCTGCGACACGGACACGACCGAACCGTCACGGCCCCGGAGTACGGCACCGATCCGGGCGTCGTCCTCCGCATGTCGCTTCTTCGTGTAGTCCAGGTGGTCGGAGATATGGGCGCACGCCTGGAGGACGGCCTTGACCTGCGAGGTCCACATCTCGACGGTGGTCTCCAGCGCGCCGCCGGTCTGGAACCCGTGCGATTTCAACGTGGCCGCTGCCTGCATCGTCGACCCGGCGCCGTCCTTGCCGGCTCCCGCGCCTGCGATGTCGGCCTGGCTCTTGACGTCGTCGTACAGGATGTTGGCCTCGTGACCGACGGCCCCCAGATCGTCCTGGTGGACCACCAGGTCCCCGGTCCCTGAGCCGCCATCCTCGGCCGGCAGATGATTCAGGCGCATGTGGGTCGTCCGATGCCCGGCCGCCTCAGCCTTGAGTTGCTCCCACTCGTCCCATCCCATGGAAGGGCCCCTTCCCCCGCGCTGCTCTACAGGTCTTGGTCAAGTTAGCAACCCCGCCCGGGAAAAATCCGTCCCATGTCAGTCATGAGTGGCTTGTTGGGTGTGAAGATTCGGGGCAGGCCGGGCCGGCCGTCCCGTCCGCCGGTCCTGCCTGGTGGAGCGCCACCGGGGCCGGCCATGCCCGAACCGGTGAACAGTGCCCGGAGCTTCAGGTCAGGTCGAGGTTTTGTCGTTGCAAAGTTCTGGTTGCGGTGCACGGAGAACCTCGGTCACTGACCGTATGTGAATCTTATGCGCAGGTCCCGGGGCACTTCTGTCGCGATTGACCGTCTTGTCGCCTCGGACAGTCCGGCGCCCGTCACTTCGGGACACCATTGCAACTGAACTGCAGCAGAGTTCAGTTGGCCGCGAATTGCACAGTGACTACAGTGGTTGGCGACGGATCCGGGGGCGTCGCTGCTTGCTGCCCGGTCTGTTGAGAGCTGTACCAACGGGGAACGGGGAAGGGGTCGCGGTGAGTGGCGGTGGCGGCTCGGATCTGAGGCGCGGACTTGAGGCTCTGCAGATCTTTCGGAAGAAGGTCAGCGATGCGCTGGCCAACTTCGACGAGTCGCCGGGTGCCCCGGCCCGTATCGCTCAGCACGCCATCAACCGGACGTCGTTCAGCGGGACGGAGATCCCGTTCAGTGAGGCCGCTGACCTGCACGGGCAGTATGAGCGCGTGCATGAGCGTCTCACGTACCTCTCGAAGTCACTGGGCCTGCACATCGAGGCGCTGAGGATCGCGGTGCAAGCGGCCGACGCCGGCTACGACAACGTCGAAGAAGAGGTGCGCAGGCGCTTCTGGGCCATTCAGTCGCACCTCGACCAAGAGCATCAGAAGGCGTTGGAGCAAGAGCAGACCCACAGGTCGAAAGCGGGGCCGAAGACCAACAAGTCGACGGAGGGTGGGTTCTGATGGGCGGCAACAACTGGCGGCAACAGCCTCAGTACAAGCCCGGTGTGGAGCGGGCGGACCAAGAGGTCGGCGTCGTCGACGCGGTGGAGTTCCTGCTCGGGGGTATGCCGTTCGGCCTCGGCAGGCAGGTCAACGCCTTCGGCTCGACGGACTTCGAGCGCCACGATCTCAACGACATGATCGACCTGGTCGAGCAGGCACAACCCGAGCACCTCGAGCTGGCCAGTAAAGCACTGTGGGATGCGCACCAGTCCATCTCTGATGCCGCCAAGGAGCTCAAGGCTCACATCGAGGCGGTCGACTGGGAGGGGAAGGCAGCCGGGGACTTTCGTGTGTGGGCCACGGGCCTGGTCGGCTGGAGCCATGAACTCGCTGACTTCGCCGACAAGGCGGCCACGCAGATCTCTGCAGCGGGCATGGGACTGGCCAGCGTGAAGAAGTCGATGCCACCCCGTGACCCTCGCCCCAGGGCCGAGCGGAAGCTGCCCACCCAATTGCCCAAGGCCAAGCAGGTCGCCGGCAATCCGGACTACGTGGTCGCCAAGAAGGCCGAGCAGGACCGGCAAGAGGCGATCAACCAAATGAACAAGCTGGCCTCCTACTATGCGGTGTCGGCCGGCACCCTGAAGGCGGAGGAAGGGCCACAGCCGTACAAGCCCATGCCGCCCGTGGGGATCCCCAAGCCCACCATGACCGGTAGTGACGACAGAACCGGGACGAAGAGGGACGTGCCGACGCATGCGGCGTCCGTCGATGCCGGTGCGATGCACCATCATCCGCAGGCGACGTCAGCTGATGCGCCGCCTGCCGCCCATGTTTCCCCTGTTCATGACGTGCACCAGCCGGTCCCCGGTCCGAACCACCCGGTCGGCACGGAGATCAACACAGTCGGCACGCTGCCTCCGCAGCACTCCGCGGTTCCGCACGCAGGACCCGCGCCCACCATGCCGACAACAGGTGGAGGCAGCCAGCCGACGCTTCCGGTGACCACGGGGCCTGTGGCGCCTCCGGTCCTCCCGTCCGTGGGACGTTCCACCGGTTACGGGCCGTCCGGCCGGCTTCCGATGTCGTCGCAGGGACGCACTGGTCCCTCGGGTAGCGCGGGTGGGCGAGTGCCGCAGAATCCGGAGGGTCAGACGGGGCGTGCCGCTACCGGTGGCCGTGGCCCGCAGGGCCCTATGGGACAGGCTGTTCGCGCCATGGGACGTACGTCCACTTCGGCCGGTCAGTCAGCTGTGCGGGGGCCCGCTCAGCAAGCGGGACGCTCCTCGCTGGGGCGTGGCATCACCGGTGGAACGCCGGGGACTGCCAACGCACCTGCCGCTGGCCCCATGAGCGCGGCGCGCAACGGTGTCGTAGGCGGCAAGCCTGTCGCGGGCCGTGCGCCTGGAGCGTCGTCCAGCTCCCGTGTCCCGCGCGGTATGGTCGTCGGTGCCGAGGAGCAGGTCACCACGGGCGAGCCCAGGAGTGCGCTCGGCCGGCGAGGGGTTGTCGGTGCGCCGGCAGCGACGGCGCAGCCCGGCACCGATCAGTCCGTGCCGCGTTCGGCAGCCAATCCCGAGGGCGTCATCGGCAGGCCCCGGGACAACGGCGCCTCGGCATCCAAGGCCTCCGAGGCCGGGGGCGGCGCGACGGGGCTCGGCAGGAACGCGGTCGGAGACCGACAGGGCCCGACCGGTGGCACGGGACGCGCCGCGAGGCCGACCGAGAAGGACCAGCACCGCTCGTCGCAGAAACAGCGACGTGACGTGCCACAGAAAAGTGACTGAACAAGCGAGGACATACGCGGGCATGAAGCCAGGAACCAGCCGACGTGGCACAAAGGCAACGCGACTGACGGGGCATGGCGCAACACGCCTGTCGGTCGTGTGCTCCGCGCTGGGTGCGTTGACCATCGTGTCCGCGTCCTTGGCCCCCGGTGCCGCGGCCTCGGACGTTCGGTCGAAGCAGTGGTACCTGGGCGCGATGCAGGCCGACGACATGTGGAAGACGAGCACCGGTAAGGGGGTCAAGGTCGCTGTCATCGACACCGGCGTCAATCCGGCCACTCCCTCCCTGAAGGGGCAGGTGCTCGCTGACGAGGTTGCGAAGTCCGTGTCCTACCACGTCACCAAGGACTTCAACGGGCACGGAACCAGCATGGCCGAGTTGATCGCCGGAACCGGTGCCGGCGCAGGCGTAAAAGGACTTGCTCCGGACGCGAAGATCATCCCGTACCGCGTACAGCTCGACTCCCTGAAGGACAAGGCCGAGAAGGCCAGGACCGCGACTCTCGCTGCCGACATCAGGGCTGCCGCGGACAGCGATGCGAAGATCATCAACATGTCCATCGGTGGCCCCCTGTACGACTCGGAGGAGAAAGCGGCCGCCAAATATGCGGCCTCCAAGGGAAAGTTGCTGTTCGCCTCGGTGGGCAACGAGGCGCGGACGAAGAACAACCAGGTCGAATACCCCGCCTTCTACCCGTACGTCAACGGTGTCTCCGCCGCGGACCAGTCCGGCAAGGTCGCCAAGTTCGCGGAGCACGGCGAGTATGTCGACTTCGCGGCGCCGGGTGTCAACGTACCGGGGTGGTGCGACAACACGTTCAAGAAGTACTGCAGCACCGACGGGACCAGTGCCGCCTCCGCCATCGCCTCCGCTTCCGCCGCTCTCGTCTGGTCCGCTCACCCCGACTGGACCGCCAACCAGGTGCTCCGGGCACTGATCGATACGGCCGGGCGTACGTGGCCGAAGAACGAGCGCAGTCTCTATCTCGGCTTCGGCATCATGCGTCCACGCAAGGTCCTCGACGATCCGGGTATCAACCCCGGGCCGGCCAGAGTGGACCCGCTCGCTGCCGAGAACTCGGCGGGCGATGACGACACCTCAGCAACCCCTACTTCCTCGGCCTCCTCCAGCCGACCCGCAAAGGACGCGGGTTCCACCAGCGGCCCCACCTCCGCCGCTGCCAAAGACGCCAACTCCGGCAGCGACACGACAACTTGGGTGATCATCGGCGCCGTAGCGGCCGTACTAGTCATCGGAGGGGCCGGTTTCGGCGTGCTGCGTGCGCGTCGTAACGCCTGATCGATCTCCCCGTACAGCTGCTCGTTCGCCGAATGGGCAGAAGTCCGCTCGCCGCCTGCGCCGACGGTACAAGTCGGCACCCGGCGAGGTCAGTTCACAGAGAAAGGCATCGAAGTGGCGACAGGCACTCAGAAGGTCACCCGAGACCAAGTCATCGTTCTCGAGCGGCAGCTGAACACGCAGTTCGAGGACATCAAGGGCCAGCTCAAGCACCTGCAGGCGCTGATCGACTCGCTCGAGGGCCACTGGAAGGGCATCGGCGCCGGCGCGTTCAACGCCAAGCAGACCGAGATCAACGAGCGCATGGTCCGGATGGGTAACATCCTGGTCAAGTTCATGGACGCCATGAACACCACGATGAAGATCAGCGACCACACCGAGGACGAGGTCCGCGCCAAGGTCCACAGCATCGACGTGGACTACGGCGGCTCGCACTCGGCGCTGAACTCCCTCTGATCCCGGCCAGACCACCAACTTCTCAACAACGGAGGAACCATGGGCAGCCACAACAGTGGCGTGACAGAGGTCCACTACGACGGCCTCGACCACATCGCGACCCAGATCGGCCAGGCGGCCGAAAAGCTCGAGGCCAGCCTCGAAGCCATCAAGCACGGGGTCCAGAAGGTCTCCGGCATGTGGGAGGGCGAGGCCCACCGCGCGTACACCGAGCAGCAGGCCGCATGGGACCGCGAGGCCCGCGGCATCCACGAGGCCCTGGTCGCCATCGGCCACGCCGTGCACGCCGCCGGCGGTGACTACATGGGCGGCGACAAGAAGGCCGCCAGTTACTTCATGTAAGCGGCCGGACGATCGGCACGCTGCGGCAGCGGGGTGGGCACGCACGGAGGGTGCCCACCCGCTGTCGTGTCCGGGACAGACCCGGCACGGCGAGGCACGAGGAACCAGGACGGGGAATGCGCGCCCCAGGTAGCGCCGGCCTGGCACTCCTGCCCGTCCCTCGCCGTACACGGCGGCCCGGTGCTGGAGTGGCCGGTCCGCGCGCTCTGGGGGCGCCTTCGCCGAGACGCTGGCCTCGTGCAGGCCCAGGGCTTTCGTTCACGGGCGTGTTCCCTGCGGCCGTCCTGCTCGCCGCCGACGGGCCCATCCTGAGGGCGCTATTGGCTCGCGCCGGAACAACGGCGCCTTGACATCCAAGGCCTACGAGGTCGCGGGCGGCACGACGGATCTGGGCCGGAGTGCGGTCGGAGACCGACAAGGCCCGACCGGTGGCACGGGACGCGCCGGACGTCGGCTGAGGAGGAACAACGCCGCTCGCCGCAGAAAGCAGTGGCGTGACGTGCCACAAAAGAGGTGACTCAGGCGAACGCGGACATACGCGGGCATGAACCCAGGGACCAGCCGACGCGGCGCGAAGCATGGCCACTGAGGGGGCGCGGCGCGACACGCCTGTCGGTGGTGTGCTCCGCGCTGGGTGCGTTGACCATCGTGTCCGCGTCCTCGGCTCCAGGTGCCGCGGCCGCGGACGTCGGCTCGAAGCAGTGGGACCTGGGCGCGATGCAGGCCGGCGACATGTGGAAGACGAGCACCGGTAAGGGAGTCAAGGTCGCTGTCATCGACACCGGCGTCAATCCGGCCACTCCGTCCCTTAAGACGTCGTTTCTGATGGCGTGATCGCTCGTTGAGTCGTGCATGACGGATCTGGTGGAGCGGTTGGTACCGGACGAGTTGTGGACGCTGTTTCGGCGGGTGGTCCCGCCGACAGAGGTCATACGCCCGCAGGGCGGCGGCAAGCGGAGGGCCGGTGACCGCGAGTGCCTGGCGGCGATCATCTTCGTGGCCACCTCGGGCTGCACCTGGCGGCAGCTGCCGCCGGTGTTCGGGCCGGCCTGGCCCACCGTCTACCGTCGCTTCGCGCAGTGGAGCCGGGACCGGGTCTGGGCCAGGCTGCACCGCGTCATCCTCGACGGACTCGGCGCTCGGGGCGAGCTGGACTGGTCGCGGTGCGCGATCGACTCCGTCAGCGTCCGGGCCGCAAAAGGGGGCCACTGACCGGACCAAATCCGACCGACCGCGGCAAGCCGGGATCGAAAATCCACCTGATCACCGACCGAAACGGCGTGCCGCTGTCGCTCGGTATCTCCGGCGCCAACATGCACGACAGCCTCGGCCTGGAGCCGCTCGTCCGCGGGATCCCGCCCATCCGCTCCCGCCGCGGCCCGCGCCGCCGACGCCCGGCCAAGCTCCACGCCGACAAGGGCTACGACTACGACCACCTGCGGAAATGGCTTCGTGAGCGTCGCATCCGCCACCGCATCGCCCGCAAGGGCATCGAGTCCTCCACGCGGCTCGGCCGACACCGCTGGGTCGTCGAGAGAACGGTCTCCTGGCTGGCCGGATGCCGACGCCTGCACCGCCGCTACGAGCGCAAGGCCGAGCACTTCCTGGCCTTCGTCGGCATAGCCGCAGCCCTCATCAGCTACCGCCGACTCACCAACTGAAACAACGTCTAAGGGCCAGGTGCTCGTCGGCGAGGTCGCCGTCGGTTTCGGAGCCGACGGCAACCGTGCCTTCGCCACGGCTGGGAGCGGCCTGACCGGGTGCCCGGTCTCTGACCGTTGCGTCGACGAACTAGGCTTTCGGAACCTGCGCGGGCAGAGCCGCCTGAGAAGTGCAGCCCAGTTGCCTCGCCATGCCTCGCGAGAGGGAATTCAGTACGACCATCAGGTCCCTCCCTGTGGCCTTCGGGGACATCTGATCCGGTGCGCCGTAAAGGTATCCACGGACGTACGGAGTCAATTCCCCGCCCCCTCCCGCTGCGCGCGTCGGACACTTGAAGTAAAGGATGGCGCTGGTGCGGGCGTTCGTCTTCGCGTACAGGCCGATCGGATAGAACGTGATCCCCGCCGGTTCTCCTCCCGATGAGCCTTCTGTTTTCGGGCGGTCCTTCGCAGCGGAGAAGTCCACTTCGATCAAAGAGTGGCCTGTCTTGTCCCCCGCTATGAAGACGTCGCACTGGTTCCGCTCTGTCACGTCGTCATGGAGTGTACTGGCGGCTCGCTTCAGGGAGAACTTGTTGGAGTGTCCGGCATCGTCGGTGCCGGGCAGTTCGGAGAACTTGTCCGTGCCACCCATGCGTCGCAGTGCCGTCTTCGCCGACGAGTCCAGTGTGGCAGCGCAGACCTGCGAAGCGGTGAGGCTCGGCTCTCCCTCGTGCCCGCCACTTCCGCTGCACGCGGAGACGCTGAAGACGAGCACAGTGGCGGCCCATGCCGGGCCCAGGACTCCGAGTCTCTTCGTCCGGTTGCATGATGGTTCGGTTGCCTGCTGCACAGTTCAATCCTTGTGGGGAGTACGGCCTCGATAGTCGTTCTCGCTGGATCCGACTCCCAAATACGCGTTCTTGATGTCGTCGTTCCAGTTCTGGTTGTTGGCGATTTCTGCGGCTCTGGGGCTGTCTTTGATGTAGGTGTGATAGGCGAGACCCAGTTGATTCTCGCCCTTTTTGTAGAACTGGCTGCTGGTCAGCTGAGCCGCCTCTGCCGGATCTTGTTCTCTGTCGTCGACGCTTTTGTCGATCTGCTGACCGATGAAGGTGTTGAGGGCCTCGCCGGCGGTATCCGCGACGATCGGTGCGATGACGACCGCCGCAGCCGTGGACCCCGGCAGAGGAATGGCACCGATGCCGACTCCCACGGTCGTCCCGACACCCAACTTGATCCACTCGGCTGACCGGCCCAGTGACTTGTTGGCCTCGTCGGATCCCTCCTTGTACGTCGTCTCGGCCTGCTGGACGCGGGAGTTGTCGAGGATGCCACGTGCCTGAGCTCCTGCGGTCAGCGCATCGTGGGCATGCTCGATGTTGGCGTCGCTGCTTGGAGGGTAGGCATCGAGAGCGCTGAGCGTGTACAGGTGCTGGGCCGCCGTGACGGCACGGTGAGAGTTTTCATCCTGACCGAGTACGCTCAGGAAGTTGATTGCGCCTGCTTGGGTGAAGTTCGCGCGCCCGGCGTACTTCGCGGGGAAGGTGCCCGAATCCTTCTCGTACTCCCCGACACCAGACAAGTCGTGGTCGATGTCGTCGATATACGCGCCGGCCATCTTGCCCAGGCTGTCGGCCAGCTCAGGCTGACCGTGCAGCATATCGGGGCCGCTCTTGCTGCCGTAGAGGTACGACACCTGCTCCATTACCCCTGCGGTCAACGCGGTGCGGTGCTCGCCGCCGGCTTTGATCTGATCCGCGGTGGCGTCGTAGGCGAAGCCCGTTGTGGCTGCCTCCAAGGCGTGACCGAGTGAGTTTCTTCCGGCCACGTAACCGTGCTTGCCCTCGAGGGTGATGTCGGCAGTCCAGACACGTTCCTTGGTCAAATACTTCAAATGCTCGTTGACCTCGGAGGCCTTGTTGACGGTGTCACCCGCGCCGTCAGGCTGTGCGAAGAACTGCGTCGCCGCGTCCGGGTTGTGCCCCAGCGCCTCCAGGAAGCCGGTCACGGGATCGCGGCCACGGTCATTCTTGTAGCCCCAGTAATTGAGGTCGCCCTGGTTGCTGTTGTTGACCCAGAGGTTGATGCCCTCGCCGTTCACCTTCTTGTCGTACGCCAGAAGCTTGTCGCCGTAGTCGTTGAGGAACTGGTCGTCGTAGTCGCCGAAACGCATGAGGTTGCTCATGACGGCGTAACCGGTCGGATTGCTCGCGTCGTCGATACCCAGCTGATCGGGACCGAGCTTGATGATCTGCTTCTCCCAGCTCTGCATCTTGTCGCTGTCGGAGAGCGTGGCAAGACCGATGGTGGTGCCGAGGTTCTTCTGGAGCTGCTTGGCCTGCTTGGCGCGGTCGGGGTCGTACGTGCCCTGGTACGGATCGGCGATACCGGCCCAGAAGGTGAGCACTTTCTTGGGGCCGACCTGGGTGGCGAACTCCTCCGCGAAGAGAGGATCGTTCTTGTACTTGGCCAGCATGGAGTTGAGCGAGGCGAGCTCTGTATTCGTGACGTCGTGCGGATTCTTGGCGAGAATCCTGGCCATCCGGTCGGCGTCCGCGACAGCCTTGGCGGCAGCGTCACGGTTCTCGTAATGAGCATCGGAGAAGCCGTACTTGGCTTGGTCCACGATAAGCCTGAGTGCCTTCGCCGCGGTGTTGTCGCTCTCCGTGGCCTTGCTCAAAATGCGCTGGATCTCGTCCCGCAGGTCGTCCACGTCCTGCTGGCTGGTGGCGCTCGTGTTGCCGCTGGGGTCGGAGGCCCAGTCCGGGCGTGTGTTGCCGGTGACGGAGAAAGTGCCGTGGCCGGTGTCGATGACCGTGAGGTTCTTCTTGTCGCCCCGCGCGATGGCCTCGGTCAACTGCGTGTGGTAATCGATGAGTTCGCCGCGCGTGTCCTTGAGGATGTTGGTGATCGTGTCCGCCTGGGTGTGGGCGTCCGCGAACTCCTGGGCGGTCTTGTCGATGAACTCGCGGCTCACCTTGGCGTTGACGCCGTTCCAGCTCGCCTTGTCCGCCTTGCCCTTGAGGTTCTTCTTCGCGTCCTCTTTCAGAGTCGCCAGATTCTCGGTCATCTTTTCCCAGTCGGTGATGGCCTCACCGAGCTGCGAGAAGTTGCCGTGGCGCAGTGCGTCCAGATCCATCGCCGTCAGCCGTCCTTCCGCTCGTCGAAGCCCTTGTCCAGCTGGGAGATGCTGCTGATCGTGCCGCCGATGTAGGACTCGTCCGCCGCGTGCTGGTTCTTGGTGTAGCGCATGTGGTTGGAGATGTGAGCGCAGGCGTCGAGCAGGGTCTGCGCCTGGTCGACCCAGTGCTCGGCGACGTGGTCGAGGGCGGAGCCCAGAGCGAAGCCCTGGCTCTTCAGGCCTCCGGCCGCCGTCATGGAGGCGATCCGGGCGTGATCGCTGAACCGACCGAACTCCTGGAACAGCTCGTGCGCGGCCGACCCGATCGCGGCCAGGTCCGTCTGGTGCACGGTGAGATCACCGCGCGTGCTCTCACCACCTCCGCCGCCGGCCGGGGCCAGCTGGTTCAACTGCATGTGCGCCGACCGGCCCTTGGCGGCCTCCGCCTTCAACTGCTCCCACTCGTCCCACGCCATGCGCGGTGCCTCCCCGTTGTCCCCGTGCCCCCGCCCTCGGGCGGGAGTTGCGTCAAGCCTGCGATCCTGCTGTACCTCAGTACTCCACATCCACCAACCCCGTCTGGACCAACGGCTTCCCCCGCTTTCGCGACACGAAGATTCCCCGGCCCGCGGGCATCGGACGGGGCCGTACGCCGCCGAGGATGTCGCCCTCGGTCGGGTCGCCGGCGAGGACGATGCCCTGGGAGCCGAGTTCCTTCATGCGCTGCAGGAACGGCTCGTAGGAGGCGCGGCTCGCGCCGGCGGAGGAACGGGCGATGATGAAGCGGACGCCGACGTCGCGGGCGAACGGGAGCAGTTCCGTCAGGCCGCTGAGCGGGTTGCCGCTGGAGGTCGAGACGAGGTCGTAGTCGTCGATGACGACGAAGACCTGCGGGCCCCGCCACCAGCTGCGGTTCCGCAGCTGCTGCGGGGTGACGTCGGCGGTCGGTGTGCGGCGCTGGATGAGGTCGGCCAGCGCCACCATGTGGTGGTCCATCTGGCTGGACATCGGGATGTACTCCGCCAGGTGCGAGGCCGGCGTGACGTCCAGCAGGGAGCGGCGGTTGTCGACGACGAAGAACTTCGCCTCGTCGCCGCCGTACCGCAGTGACAGCTGCTTGATCAGCAGCCGCAGCAGGTTGGACTTGCCGGACTCGCTCTCGCCGAAGACCAGGAAGAACGGGTCCTGTTCGAAGTCGAGGAAGACCGGCTCCAGGTTGTCCTCGTCCAGCGCGAACGCGACACCGCGCCGTGGGAAGCGGTCGCCCGGCGGCAGTTGTGCGGCCTCCAGTTGGCGGGGCAGCAGGCGTACCTTCGGCGCGCCCGGTGCCTGCCAGTGGCGGCCGACCTCGGTGGTCAGCGCCGCCGTGGCCTCGGCCAGGTCGGTGTCGGAGGACAGGCCGTCGATGCGCGGGACCGCGGCCATGAAGTGCAGCTTCTGCGGGGACAGGCCGCGGCCGGGGACTCCGGCGGGGACGTTCGCCGCCACCTTGCGGTCGATCTCCGAGTCCATGACGTCACCGAGCCGCAGCTCCAGGCGGTTCATCAGGTGGTCCTTGAGGTTGGCCCGGACCTCCATCGAGCGCGAGGCCGTGATGATCACGTGGACGCCGTAGCCGAGGCCCCGTGCGGCCAGGTCCAGGACCACCGGTTCGAGGGCCTCGTAGTCGGTGCGGAAGGTGCCCCAGCCGTCGATGACGAGGAAGACGTCGCCCCAGGGCTGGTCCGTCACCGAGATGTCGCCGCGGGCGCGGCGGGCGCGGAAGTCGGCGATCGAGGCGATTCCGGCGGAGCGGAAGTACTCCTCGCGGCTGGTCAGAACGCCGTAGACCTCGGAGACCGTGCGGCGCACGCGTTCGGGGTCCAGACGGGAGGCGATGCCGCCGACGTGCGGGAGGCCGTCGACCGCGGCCATGCCGCCGCCACCGAAGTCCAGGCCGTAGAACTGCACCTCGTGCGGGGTGTGCGTGAGCGCGAAGGAACAGATCAGGGTGCGCAGCAGCGTCGACTTGCCGGACTGGGGGCCGCCGATGATCTGCATGTGGCCCGCCGCGCCGGAGAAGTCGAGCATCAGGCGGTCGCGGCGCTGTTCGTACGGCTTGTCGACCAGCCCGGCCGGGACGACCAGGCGGCCCGCGCCCTCGTAGCCGGGCTGGGTCAGCCCGCGGCCCTGGACCGCCGCCAGGCCGGGCAGCAGGGCGTCCAGCGACGGCGGGCTCTCCAGCGGCGGCAGCCACACCTGGTGGGCGGCCGGGCCCTGGGCCTCCAGCCGGCGCACGATCACATCGAGGACCGTGTCGGCCAGCGCTTCGTCGACCACGGGCTCCGATTCCACGCGCTGCTGCGGGACGGCCGTGTACTGCACCGGCACCTCGGTGGCGGTGAACAGCACCGGCCGGCGGTCCACCGGCAGCTGACCGGCGGACAGGGGCACGCGCTGCCCGCCCGAGCGGTAGACGCCGGAGACGTAGGCCGCCTTGAAGCGGACCATCTCGTCGGTGCCGTACTTCAGGAAGCCGGAGCCGGGGACGTTGGGGAGTTCGTAGGCGTCGGGCACGCCGAGGGCGGCCCGCGACTCGGCCGCGGAGAAGGTGCGCAGACCGATCCGGTACGACAGGTAGGTCTCCAGGCCGCGCAGGCGGCCCTCCTCCAGGCGCTGCGAGGCCAGCAGCAGGTGCACGCCCAGCGAACGGCCGATCCGCCCGATCTGCACGAACATCTCGATGAAGTCCGGCTTCGCGGTCAGCAGCTCGCTGAACTCGTCGATCACCAGGACCAGGGAGGGGATCGGCTGCAGCGGGGCCCCGGCCGCGCGCGCCTTCTCGTAGTCGTGGATGTTGGCGTAGTTGCCGGCGTCGCGCAGCATCTCCTGGCGCCGGTTCAGCTCGCCGCGGATCGAGTCGCCCATGCGGTCGACCAGGGTGAGGTCGTCCGCGAGGTTGGTGATGACGGCCGCCACGTGCGGCATCTGCGCCATGCCGGCGAAGGTCGCGCCGCCCTTGAAGTCGGCGAGGACGAAGTTCAGCGTCTCCGAGGAGTGCGTGACCGCGAGGCCCAGCACCAGGGTGCGCAGCAGCTCCGACTTGCCCGAACCGGTGGCGCCGACGCACAGGCCGTGCGGGCCCATGCCCTCCTGGGCGGCCTCCTTCAGGTCCAGCATCACCGGCCGGCCGTCCTCCCCGACCCCGATCGGGACCCGCAGCCGTTCCGCGAGCGCACGCGGCCGCCAGGTCCGCTTGGTGTCGACCGACGCCGCGTCGCCGAGGCCGAGGAGGTCGGTGAACTCCAGGTTGGCGAGCAGCGGTTCGTCGTCGTCGCCGCCGGACGCCACGCGCAGCGGGGCCAGTTGGCGGGCCAGCGCCTCGGCGGACGGGTGGGAGAGCGCGTCGGGAGTGCCCTCGTAGACCTCGCCGTGCCCCGACTCCAGGCGCATCAGACCAGGTTGTACGACGACGGACAGGTCGCCGCCCGCGGTCGTCAGCTCGCCGGGTACGACCTCGACGATCGTGACGCCCTGCAGGCCCTCGGGGTTGGCGAGCACCGAGTCCGGCAGCAGGGACAGCTCGTCCAGGACGAGCACGATGTGCGGCTGGTCCAGCAGCGGCGCCGCGCCGGGGTGGAAGCGCGGGCGGCCGGTCAGCCGGGTGGCCAGCAGGTCCTCCAGATCCCGCGGGTCGCCGCCGATGAGCCGCCGGCTGCCCGCGCCGTCCACCGCACCGGACGCCTGCACGTGCGGCAGCCACTTCGCCCAGTCCCAGTGCGCCAGCGCCTCCCGGCCCGCGGCCACCGCGATGACCAGGTCCTCGGGGGAGTGCAGCGAGGCCAGCGAGCCGACCAGGGCGCGGGCCGAGGCCCGTACCGACTCCGGCTCACCGCTGACCGTGACGTGGTAGAAGGCGCGCAGCGACACCGCCATCGGCAGATCGCTGACGGTGCCGTGGGCGGCCACGAACCGCTGCATCGCCCCCGCGGTCAGCGGCTCCAGCTGCTCGACGGGAGCCGTCTGCGGAGCGACCAGCGGCGTCGCCAGCGGCTGCGGACCCAGGCCGATGCGCACATGCGCGAAGTCCTCGTCACCGGGCCGCCGTTCCCACACCCGGCTGCCCTCGGCGACCAGCGCCCACAGCTGTTCGGGCGAGGGGTGCAGGTAGTACTGCGCGTCCCGCTGCGCCTTCGCCGTCGCCACGGCCGCCCTGCGGGTCTGCGACAGATAGCTGAGGTAGTCGCGGCGCATGTCGGCCAGTTGGCTCTGCGAACCGCGGCGGAAGCGGACCACCATCGCGATGGACATCGCCACCGTCGAGGCGATCATGACCATGCCCATGATCTTCATGAACGGCTGACCGTTCGTGAAGAAGAACACCACCGACCCGCCCATGCCCAGCGTGGGCAGGAGCTGCATCAGCACGCTTTCCTGAGGCCCCCGCGGCAATTCGGGCGGTGGCTGGACAACGACCTCTTCCGTGGGCACTTCGGACGGCAGCGCCCTCGGGGGGCGCTTGACGACAATCTGGCTCACCGCTCACCAATTCCCTTGCCCGACCCAGGCGTTCCGCCCGCCGCCCCGTGTCCGGCGAGCGCAGGCCGCCGCGTGATCCTACTGAGTTCACGCGGAGCGGGTGAGCGGTAGGGTGCCGGATGTTCGCGTTGGCACACCCCGAGCGGGCGGGACGCAACCGGGCAAACCCCTCCATGTCGAGGCGGAAAGAGCCCGGAATCCCGGCGCACGGCACCCGTGCCTCCGGGGCACGGAGTGCACCGGCACGAGACCTTCACGAAGTAGACGCACCACCACCACTGAGGGGGAGCAGCAGGTGAGCATGACGGCCGCCGCCACCGGCGGACCCGGGACGGGAGCGCCTTCCGGGTCCGGCACCGGACTCGGCTTCTGCCGGGTCACCATCGTCGCGCCGGACAGCCGCATCGACGTGGCGCTGCCCGACGACGTCCCGGTCGCCGACCTCTGTCCGGAGATCCTCCGGTTGTCCCAGCAGAGCCCCGAGGCGGGCGCCCCGGTCGGCTACCACCTCGTCCGCACCGACGGCATCGTGCTGGACAGCGCCCGCTCCTTCGCCGCCCAGCGGATTCTCGATGGTGAACTGCTCATCCTGCGGCCGTTCGCGGAGTCCCTTCCGCCGGCCGTCGTCGACGATGTCGCCGAGGCCGTCGCCTCCGCCGTCACCACGCAGCACAAGCTGTGGAGCGGCGACCTGACGCGGGCCGCGGGCCTGGTCGGTGGCGGTGTGCTGCCGGCGCTGCTCGCGTTCGTCGCCTGGACCGCCGACCCGGGCCACGACATGCACGGTCTGGCGGGCATCCTCGCCGCCGTCACCGGCATCCTCCTGGTCGTGCTCTCCGCGGTCCGCGCCCGCGTCTACGACGACCGCGGCTCGGCCGTCGCCCTCGGCCTCGGCGCGCTGCCCAACATCGGCGTCGCCGGCAGCGGGCTGCTGCCGCTGAGCGGCGGGGAGGGCATCGGCAGACTGCAGTTCCTGCTCGCGTGCGCGGCCGTCCTCGTCGCCGCCCTGATCCTCACCCTGTGCTCCCCGCAGGGCGACGGCCCGTTCGTCGCCTTCGTGTTCGCCTCGGCGGTCGCCTTGGTCGTCGTCTTCGTCGCGACCCTCACGCACTGGTCCGCGACCGAGATGGCCGGAGTGTGCGCGCCCGTCGCGGTCGGCGCCCTCGCCTTCCTGCCCGGCATGTCCATGCGCTTCGCCCGGCTGCCGATCGGCTTCGAGAACCCCAGCGGCAACGCCCCCCGGTCCGGCTACGGCACCGAGTCCGCAGGGCAGGAGTCCGTGGACACCGAGCGCATCGGGGCGCAGGCCCGGCGCGGCCACGAACTCCTCGTCGGGCTGGTCGGCGGCTGCGCGCTGCTCGCCGTCGGCGGCTCGGCGGTGCTGGGCTTCTCCGACGACGTCTGGGCCCAACTGCTGGCGCTGGCCACCGGGGTGGCGATGCTGATGCGCGCCGGCCTGTTCCGGTACACCGCTCAGGTCGCCCCCGTCCTGGCCGCCGGCCTCGCCGCGCTGGTCCTGCTGGGCCTCGGCCTCGCCCTCAACCCGCCGCAGGACGTGATGCGCGCGGCCCTCACCGGCGACCGCACCGACCTCGACATCCGCACCATCTGGCTGATCGCGGCCATCGCCGTGGCCACCGCCGTGGTGACGGCCCTGGGCCTGATCCTGCCGCGCGGCGGACTGACCCCGTTCTGGGGCCGCTTCCTGGAGATCTGCGAGGGCTTCGTGCTGTTGACGCTGATCCCGCTGACCCTCGCGGTCTTCGACGTGTACGCGACCGCGCGGGCCATGACCAGCAAATGAGCCGCACGGGGTGCCACCGGGACGCGCGGCCCGGCACCACCCCGAGCAGGGCGGCTCACCGGCCGTAGAGACCCTCGCTGGGGGCATCCCTCACCGCCTGGGCGGGAGAAGGGATTCCCCCGGCGCCCTCCGGACGGCCCTGCGCGTGCCTCGTTGCCGGTGTGCCGACGTCTGCCGGGCGCGGTCTCGTCGCCGGTGTGTCGGCTCTTGCCCGGCCGTGCGTGGGTCTCGTTTCCGGTGTGCCGGCTCTTGCCCGGCTGTACGCGGGTCTCGTTGCCGGTGCGCCAACTCCCGCTCTGCGCGTGCCCCGTTGCCGGTGCGCCAACTCTTGCCCGGCCGTGCGGGTGTCTCGTTGCGGGTGTGCCGGTCCCTGCCCCGCCCTGCGCGTGCGTCGTTGCCGGTGTGCCGGTCCTGCCCCGCCCTGCGCGTGCCTCGTCGCCGATGCGCCAACTCCCGCCCCGCCCCACCCTGCCCTGCTCGCCGCCGGGGCGCCTCGGCCTCGTCCACGCACCCGGGAAGACCCGCCCTGGCGCAGTCGCCCACGATCCGTTCCGCCACGCCCGAAAGGACCCCTCAGCGTGAGCTTCGGCCCGCCCCCGTCCATGTACACGCAGTCCGCGCTGGCGGCCGACCAGTCGCGGACCAGGCGCCGCAGACGCGTCCTCGGCGTGGGCGCCGGGGCGGTGGCCGCCGTCGTGTGCCTCGTCGCGGGTCTGCTCTGGTACCACTCGGGCGACGGGGCGAAGGGACGGACCGACGCCAAGGCGGTCCGGCAGGCCGCGGACGCCGTACGTGAGAGCGTGGAGCGGGCACCCGTCTCTCCGGAGGGACAGGTCGTCGTCCAGCACAACGAGGGCGGTCTCACCGGCAAGCAGCAGCGGTTCGCGCCCGCCACCTGGGCGACGCGCAAGATCGTCGCGCGCGCCCTCGCCGACCGGATCGAGGGCTACAGGATCGAGCCCTATCCCGACTGGCATGCCACGGCATGGACCCTGAACCTGGGCGGCCACGTCTGCGCCGTCAGCCGCGACGTCACCGCCGACGACCGGACCGCCGTCGTCGTCGAGCGCGGGCACGCCGACTCCCCTCGGAACGGCGTCTGCGACGAGGTGCTCGGTGCTCGGTATCGGCACCGCCGGACTGAAGCACTGACCGCGAAACCCGGACGCGCAACACTGACCCGCGGACCAGGAACTCAGGCGCTGGCCCCCGAACCGGGACTCAGGCGCTGGCGCCCGAACCGGGACTCAAGCACGGAAACGCCGAAGGGCGGCACGCGCGCGTGCCGCCCTTCTCGCCCGCCGTCACTCCCCGGGCCCGCCGCCGTGCTCCGCCGGCTTCAGATCGAACTCCCCGTCCCGGGCCCCCAGGACGAACGCCCGCCACTCCGCCTCGGTGTAGCGCAGCACGGTGTCCGGGTCGAGCGAGGACCGCATCGCGACCGCGCCGCCGGGCAGGTACGCGATCTCGACGCGCTCCTCGTGCTCCTCCGTGCCCGGGGCGCAGTGCCACTCGACGCCCGAGATGTCGAGCCCGTACAGCTCGTCCCGCTCCCGTTCCTTGCGCGCCTTGATCTCCGCTTCGGTTTCCGCCATCGTGCAGCGACCCCTTCCCGACGTCACGTACGGTCCCGGCGCTCACCCTAGTGGCCGCCCGGAGCCGGGGCGGGCGGTTCGCCGGCGGGGGAAAGGCGCCGGCAACCTCCTGGTACCCTGTGTGACGGCCGTTTGTGTACGCACCCCCGGAGCCCTCAGCGAAGGCTCTGGAGGCCGCGCCCAGCGGATCCCGCCTCCCGAGTAACGGAAGCTCCCCCGAGATGAAGACCGGGGGCACTCGGTGGCAGTCACGGACAACGAGGAGTACGCGTGTCGCTCGACGCCGCTACGAAGAAGCAGATCATCGCCGAGTTCGGTACCAAGGAGGGTGACACCGGCTCCCCCGAGGTCCAGGTCGCTCTGCTGTCCCGTCGGATCTCCGACCTGACGGAGCACCTCAAGACCCACAAGCACGACCACCACTCCCGCCGCGGTCTGCTGATCCTGGTCGGTCAGCGCCGTCGCCTGCTGCAGTACCTGGCGAAGAAGGACATCCAGCGCTTCCGCGCGCTGGTCGACCGCCTGGGCATCCGCCGCGGTGCGGCGGGCGCCAAGTAGGACACCGTGAAGGGAGCGGTTCCCGAGACGATCGGGGGCCGCTCCCTTTGCCGTACGTGCGGAAACATGCGGAGTGTCACTCACGCTTTGTAGTGTGGTAGCACAACGCAAGACGCACGACACAGTACGAGGAGAAGCGCGCCTCGCCGCCGCCGGTCCTCGGTAGTGGCCCCCGGGGGAGCGAACCCCGGGTGCTTCGATCGAAGACCGGCCCGCACCAGAAGGAGCGCTTCTCCACCACCGTCCCCCTGCCACACGGGCAGCCCGGGACGAGGACGAGGAGAAAACGCTAGTGGAGAACGAGACCCACTACGCCGAAGCCGTCATCGACAATGGCGCCTTCGGCACCCGTACCATCCGATTCGAGACGGGCCGCCTGGCCAAGCAGGCCGCCGGCTCCGCCGTGGCGTACCTGGACGACGACACCATGGTGCTGTCGGCCACCACCGCCTCCAAGAACCCCAAGGACCAGCTCGACTTCTTCCCGCTCACGGTGGACGTCGAGGAGCGGATGTACGCCGCCGGCAAGATCCCCGGCAGCTTCTTCCGCCGTGAGGGCCGCCCCTCCGAGGACGCGATCCTCACCTGCCGGCTCATCGACCGCCCGCTGCGCCCGTCCTTCAAGAAGGGCCTGCGCAACGAGATCCAGGTCGTCTGCACGGTCATGGCGCTCAACCCCGACCACCTGTACGACGTCGTGGCGATCAACGCCGCGTCCGCGTCCACGCAGCTGGCCGGCCTGCCCTTCTCCGGCCCGATCGGCGGCGTCCGCGTCGCGCTGGTCCGCGGCCAGTGGGTCGCGTTCCCCACGCACACCGAGCTCGAGGACGCCGTCTTCGACATGGTCGTCGCGGGCCGCGTCCTGGAGGACGGCGACGTCGCGATCATGATGGTCGAGGCCGAGGCCACCGACAAGACCATCAAGCTGGTCGAGGGCGGTGCCGAGGCGCCGACCGAGGAGGTCGTCGCCGCCGGTCTGGAGGCCGCCAAGCCCTTCATCAAGGTCCTGTGCCGCGCCCAGGGCGACCTCGCGGCCAAGGCCGCCAAGCCCACCGGCGAGTTCCCGATCTTCCTGGACTACCAGGACGACGTCCTGGAGGCCCTGACCGCGGCGGTCAAGCCCGAGCTCGCCCAGGCGCTCACCATCGCCGGCAAGCAGGAGCGCGAGGCCGAGCTGGACCGCGTCAAGGGTCTCGCGGCCGAGAAGCTCCTGCCGGAGTTCGAGGGCCGCGAGAAGGAGATCTCCGCCGCGTACCGCTCGCTGACCAAGACCCTGGTCCGCGAGCGCGTCATCAAGGAGAAGAAGCGCATCGACGGCCGCGGTGTCACCGACATCCGCACCCTGGCCGCCGAGGTCGAGGCCATCCCGCGGGTGCACGGTTCCGCGCTGTTCGAGCGTGGCGAGACCCAGATCCTGGGCGTCACCACCCTCAACATGCTCCGCATGGAGCAGCAGCTGGACACCCTCTCCCCGGTGACCCGCAAGCGCTACATGCACAACTACAACTTCCCGCCGTACTCCACCGGTGAGACCGGCCGCGTCGGCTCCCCGAAGCGCCGCGAGATCGGCCACGGCGCCCTCGCCGAGCGCGCCCTCCTGCCGGTGCTGCCCTCGCGCGAGGAGTTCCCGTACGCGATCCGTCAGGTGTCCGAGGCCCTCGGCTCCAACGGTTCGACGTCCATGGGCTCGGTGTGCGCCTCCACCATGTCGCTGCTGAACGCCGGTGTGCCGCTGAAGGCCCCGGTCGCCGGTATCGCCATGGGCCTGATCTCCCAGGAGATCGAGGGCGAGACGCACTACGTCACCCTCACCGACATCCTCGGCGCCGAGGACGCCTTCGGCGACATGGACTTCAAGGTCGCCGGCACGAAGGACTTCGTGACCGCCCTCCAGCTCGACACCAAGCTGGACGGCATCCCGGCCTCCGTCCTCGCCGCGGCCCTCAAGCAGGCCCGCGACGCGCGCCTGCACATCCTCGACGTGATGATGGAGGCCATCGACCGGCCCGACGAGATGAGCCCGCACGCCCCGCGGATCATCACCGTCAAGATCCCGGTCGACAAGATCGGCGAGGTCATCGGCCCCAAGGGCAAGATGATCAACCAGATCCAGGAGGACACGGGCGCCGAGATCACCATCGAGGACGACGGCACGATCTACATCGGTGCCGCCGACGGTCCCTCGGCGGAGGCCGCCCGCGCCACGATCAACGGCATCGCCAACCCGACGATGCCCGAGGTCGGCGAGCGCTACCTGGGCACGGTCGTGAAGACGACCACCTTCGGTGCGTTCGTCTCCCTGCTGCCCGGCAAGGACGGTCTGCTGCACATCTCGCAGATCCGCAAGCTGGCCGGCGGCAAGCGCGTGGAGAACGTCGAGGACGTCGTCGGCGTGGGCCAGAAGGTCCAGGTCGAGATCGCCGAGATCGACTCCCGCGGCAAGCTGTCCCTCGTCCCCGTGATCGAGGGCGAAGAAGGCGGCAACGACGAGAACAAGGACGACGCCGACCAGTGACGTCCCGTAGCTCGAAGGCGACGGCCCGCCCCTCCTCGGAGGCGCGGGCCGTCGCCCGTACCCAAACCCTCATCAAGGGCACGGGCGGCATCGGCACCGTGCGCAAGACCACCCTCCCCGGCGGTCTGCGCATCGTCACCGAGACCCTGCCCTCGGTGCGCTCCGCCACCTTCGGCATCTGGGCGCACGTCGGCTCCCGCGACGAGACCTCGGCCCTGAACGGCGCCACGCACTACCTGGAGCACCTGCTCTTCAAGGGCACCTCCAGGCGCAGCGCCCTGGACATCTCCTCCGCCATCGACGCCGTCGGCGGCGAGATGAACGCGTTCACGGCGAAGGAGTACACGTGCTACTACGCGCGCGTGCTCGACACCGACCTGCCGCTCGCCATCGACGTCGTCTGCGACATGCTGACCGGCTCGCTGATCCTCGAGGAGGACGTCAACGTCGAGCGCGGCGCGATCCTGGAAGAGATCGCGATGACCGAGGACGACCCGGGCGACTGCGTGCACGACCTGTTCGCGCACACGATGTTCGGCGACAACGCCCTCGGCCGCCCCGTCCTCGGCACCGTGGACACGGTCAACGCCCTCACCGCCGACCGCATCCGCCGCTTCTACCGCAAGCACTACGACCCGACCCACCTCGTGGTCGCCTGCGCCGGCAACATCGACCACAACAAGGTCGTACGACAGGTCCGCGCGGCCTTCGAGAAGGCGGGCGCCCTCAAGGAGCCCGGCGCCCAGCCCGTCGAACCGCGCGGCGGCCGCCGTACGATCCGCGCGTCCGGCAAGGTGGAACTGCTCGCCCGCAAGACCGAGCAGGCCCACGTCGTGCTCGGCATGCCGGGCCTCGCCCGCACCGACGACCGCCGCTGGGCCATGGGCGTGCTCAACACCGCCCTCGGCGGAGGCATGTCCTCCCGGCTCTTCCAGGAGGTCCGGGAGAAGCGCGGCCTCGCCTACAGCGTGTACTCGTACACCTCCGGCTTCGCCGACTGCGGCCTGTTCGGCGTCTACGCCGGCTGCCGTCCGAGCCAGGTGCACGACGTGCTGAAGATCTGCCGCGACGAACTCGACCACGTCGCCGCCAACGGCCTGTCCGACGACGAGATCGGGCGCGCCATCGGCCAGCTCCAGGGCTCCACCGTGCTGGGGCTGGAGGACACCGGCGCGCTGATGAACCGTATCGGCAAGAGCGAGCTGTGCTGGGGCGAGCAGATGTCCGTCGACGACATGCTGGCCCGGATAGCCGCGGTGACCCCGGACGAGGTCCGCGCGGTCGCCCGCGACATCCTGGGACAGCGCCCGTCGCTGTCGGTCATCGGCCCGCTGAAGGACAAACAGGCCGCACGGCTGCACGACGCCGTCGCCTGACCCCCTCCGTCGTCGGATTCGCTAGTCGTAAGGAAGCAACACATGAGCAAGCTGCGCGTGGCGGTCCTCGGAGCCAAGGGCCGGATCGGGTCCGAGGCGGCCAGGGCGGTCGAGGCCGCCGAGGACATGGAGCTGGTCGCCGCCCTCGGGCGGGGCGACAAGCTGGAGTCCCTGGCGGAGACCGGTGCCCAGGTCGCCGTCGAACTGACCACCCCCGGCTCGGTCATGGGAAACCTCGACTTCTGCGTGCGCCACGGCATCCACGCGGTCGTCGGCACGACCGGCTGGACCGAGGAGCGCCTCGCGCAGCTGAAGGGCTGGCTCGCCCAGTCCCCGCAGACCGGCGTGCTCATCGCCCCGAACTTCTCCATCGGGGCCGTGCTGACCATGAAGTTCGCCCAGCTCGCCGCGCCCTACTTCGAGTCCGTCGAGGTCGTCGAGCTGCACCACCCCAGCAAGGTGGACGCCCCGAGCGGTACGGCCACGCGCACCGCGCAGCTCATCGCCGAGGCCCGCCGCGCGGCCGGCACCGCCCCGGCGCCGGACGCCACGGTCACCGCCCTGGACGGCGCGCGGGGCGCCGACGTGGACGGCGTCCCGGTGCATGCCGTCCGTCTGCGCGGCCTCCTGGCCCACCAGGAGGTGCTGCTCGGCGGCGAGGGCGAGACCCTCACCATCCGCCACGACTCCCTGCACCACAGCAGCTTCATGCCGGGCATCCTGCTCGGCGCCCGCCGCGTGGTGACCACTCCCGGCCTGACCTTCGGCCTGGAGCACTTCCTGGATCTGAACTGAGACAGTCCCTGCGATGCGCGCGAAGATCACCTACCTCGTCACGGCCGCCGTCCTGGTCTTCTACTTCGCCCTGGTCGGCAGCCGCGGCGTGATGCTCATCCAGTCCGGCACGGCCCTCACCGTCACCTTCGGGGTCGCGGTGCTGATCCTGCCGGTCATCGGACTGTGGTTCCTGTGGAAGAACACCCAGTTCGTCCGCAACGCGAACCGGCTCGCCGCCGAGCTCGACGCCGAGGGCGGCCTGCCCGTGGACGAGCTCAGGCGCACCCCCAGCGGCCGGATCGACCGCGACTCGGCCGACGAGGTCTTCGCCAAGCGCAAGGCCGAGACCGAGGCGTCCCCCGACGACTGGCGCTGCTGGTTCCGGCTCGCCGTGGCCTACCACGACGCCCGCGACACCCCCCGCGCCCGCAAGGCCATGCAACGGGCCATCGCTCTGCACGACGGCAGGCCGACACGGGCCTGAGCGCCCCGAAGGGGCACCATGACGAAGCCGCGGCGAGGGGCGGCCGCGCACCCCCGGCGCGGCGCCGGTTCGGCGACGTCAGCCGCGTCCGCACTCCGCCGCCCACGCCTCCACCATGTCCGCGGCCCGGTCGAACGCGGCCGGGCGTCCCAGGAAGTCCAGGGTGTGCGTGGTCAGCAGCGGTGGCGTGTCCGCGGGGGCCCGGTCCTTACGCAGGAGCGCCAGCGCCTGCCCCTGCACCGTGCGTGGCAGCCCCAGCCAGCGCACCGGTTGCTGCACCGTCCGCACCGAGACCACGCGCGCCCACGGGACCGTACGCGTCGTGAGGAAGCCCACCTGGCGCAGCCCGCGAGCGCTCACCCACACGCCCATGCGCAGCAGTCGCAGCGCGCCCACGATGATCAGCAGACCCCCGCCCAGAATCGTTCCGGCAGAGGACAGCGAGCCGGTCAGGGCGGTGAGCACGGCCGCGAACATCACGAACGAGGCGAGCAGCAGCCACAGCGCGGCCAGGCCCACCCGCCAGGGCCCGGGCCGGTAGGGGCGCCGCCAGCGGTCCCGGTCGTCATACGGGAGTGCGCTCTCGGAGGCCGCCTCGAAGGTGCGGTCGGCCGTCAGGAAGGGCAGGGGCACGGCTGGTCCTCACTCGGTCCTTGCGGGGCTGTGCGGTGAGGCTATCCGGCCAGGTTTCCGCTCACCAGCCCTGAGCGGCCGGAAGGGTCAGCGACCCTGCGACGCCTGGGACTGCTGCGCCGGCGGACTGGACGGCGTGGACAGTGCCGGCATGCCGAGGATCAGGGAGCCCACGAGCCCGGCCACGACGGTCAGACCCAGCAGCCAGCGCCCGGCCGTCTCATGGAAGGACGCGCGCCGCCGCGGCGGGGGAGCCACGTTGCTGCGGAACCCGTCGGCTTCGGCGAGGAAGGCAAAGGGCACGGGCTCGCCGCGGGACCCTCCCTGCGGCGGCTGGGGGAGGAACATTGCTCTTGCCTCTCCTTTCCGGCTTTCGTCTCGAACGTGGGGGCTTCACCTGTACAGACGCTCGAGTGACACAAAAGGTGCCCATGTCCGAAAAAATCACGGGTGCGTTTTGTGAGGCGAGGTGCTGCCAGGGCCCCGGCGGGTGCCCCGTAAGGTGGGCGCGAACCACAAGTGATGGGAAGGACCCAGACCCCCGTGACCACGCCCGAGTCGCTCACGTTCCGCAGCGACGTCACCGTCGAGCTGGTGAAGTCCAGCGCGTCGGACGCAGACGTCCTCTTCGCCGCTCGCGTCTCCACCGCCGGCGAGCAGTCCCTGGACGAGCTGAAGAAGGACCCCGAGCGCTCCAAGGGCCTGATCAACTTCCTGATGCGCGACCGGCACGGCAGCCCGTTCGAGCACAACTCGATGACGTTCTTCATCAGCGCCCCGATCTTCGTCTTCCGCGAGTTCATGCGGCACCGGGTCGGCTGGTCGTACAACGAGGAGTCCGGCCGTTACCGGGAGCTCCAGCCGGTCTTCTACGTCCCCGGCCCCGACCGCAAGCTCGTGCAGGAGGGCCGACCCGGCAAGTACGTCTTCGTCGAGGGCACCCCGGCCCAGCACGAGGCCGTGAGCAGCACGCTGCGGGAGTCGTACGAGCAGGCGTACGCGGCCTACCAGAAGATGCTCGCCGAGGGAGTCGCTCGCGAGGTCGCCCGTGCGGCCCTCCCCGTCGGCCTGTACTCCTCGATGTACGCCACCTGCAACGCCCGCTCCCTGATGCACTTCCTCGGCCTGCGCACCCAGCACGAGCTGGCCAAGGTGCCCTCCTTCCCGCAGCGGGAGATCGAGATGGTCGCCGAGAAGATGGAGGCGGAGTGGGCGAAGCTCATGCCGTTGACGCACGCCGCCTACAACGCGAACGGGCGTGTGGCCCCGTGACGAAGCTCTGTTCCCCCAGCGGGAACGGGTGTCCGGATCAGCCTCGCGAAGTGTCCGTATTGCGGCATTTGGAGAAGTTCATCTAGCCTGATCAGACGGACCCGGCACTGCTTGAACCCCCGAGCAGGCAGTGCCGGGCTCCACATTTGTCCTGACTTACCCGGCACCCCAAGGGCAGACCCCGGATTGAGCACCGAGTAGCGTGTTACCCATGGCTCCGACCTCGACTCCGCAGACCCCCTTCGGGCGGGTCCTCACCGCCATGGTCACGCCCTTCACGGCGGACGGCGCACTTGACCTCGACGGCGCGCAGCGGCTCGCCACCCACCTGGTGGACGCGGGCAACGACGGCCTGATCATCAACGGCACCACCGGCGAGTCCCCCACCACGAGCGACGCGGAGAAATCGGACCTCGTACGAGCCGTCCTGGAAGCCGTCGGCGACCGCGCCCACGTCGTCGCCGGCGTCGGCACCAACGACACCCACCACAGCATCGAGCTGGCACGCGAGGCCGAGCGGGTCGGCGCCCACGGCCTGCTGGTCGTCACGCCGTACTACAACAAGCCCCCGCAGGAGGGGCTGTACCGGCACTTCACGGCCGTCGCGGACACCACCGGGCTGCCGGTCATGCTCTACGACATCCCCGGCCGCAGCGGCGTCCCGATCAACACCGAGACGCTCGTCCGCCTCGCCGAGCACCCGAGGATCGTCGCCAACAAGGACGCCAAGGGCGACCTCGGGCGCGCGAGCTGGGCCGTCGCCCAGTCCGGTCTCGCCTGGTACTCCGGCGACGACATGCTGAACCTGCCCCTGCTCTCCGTGGGGGCGGTCGGCTTCGTCTCGGTCGTCGGCCACCTGGTCACCCCCGACCTGCGTGCCCTCGTCGACGCGTACGTCTCCGGTGACGTCGTCAAGGCCACCGAGATCCACCAGAAGCTGCTCCCGGTCTACACCGGCATGTTCCGCACCCAGGGCGTCATGACCACCAAGGCCGCGCTCGCCCTGCAGGGCCTGCCCGCCGGACCGCTGCGCCCGCCCATGGTCGAGTGCTCGCCCGAGGAGATCGCGCAGCTCAAGATCGATCTTGCCGCCGGCGGGGTACAGCTCTAGACAACAGACTTCGCACCACCCGAGCCCGGCCGGCTCCACAGACTTCACAACTGAAGAACAACCGCATACGCGGGCCACCGGTGCCCGCACCCCACAACGACAACTGCTTCCGCACGAACGTCATGCGCGCCACGTGCCGTACCGGTACGTGGCGCGCATGGTTGAGGAGAGTCTTTTGAGTCATCCGCATCCTGAACTCGGTCCGCCCCCGCCGCTCCCCGAGGGCGGCCTGCGGGTCACCCCACTCGGCGGCCTCGGTGAAATCGGCCGGAACATGACGGTCTTCGAGTACGGCGGCCGCCTGCTGATCGTCGACTGCGGAGTGCTCTTCCCCGAGGAGGAGCAGCCCGGAATCGACCTGATCCTGCCGGACTTCTCGTCCATCCGGGACCGTCTCGACGACGTCGAGGGCATCGTCCTCACCCACGGTCACGAGGACCACATCGGCGGCGTCCCCTTCCTGCTCCGCGAGAAGCCGGACATCCCGCTGATCGGCTCCAAGCTGACCCTCGCCCTCATCGAGGCCAAGCTCCAGGAGCACCGGATCCGCCCGTACACCCTTGAGGTGGCCGAGGGGAACCGCGAGCGCATCGGCCCCTTCGACTGCGAGTTCATCGCCGTCAACCACTCCATCCCGGACGCCCTGGCCGTCGCCATCCGCACCCCGGCGGGCATGGCGGTGCACACCGGCGACTTCAAGATGGACCAGCTCCCGCTGGACAACCGCCTCACCGACCTGCACGCCTTCGCCCGGCTGAGCGAGGAGGGCATCGACCTCCTGCTCGCCGACTCCACGAACGCGGAGGTCCCGGGCTTCACCGCGCACGAGCGCGACATCTCCAACGTGCTGCGCCAGGTCTTCGCCGGCGCCCGCAAGCGGATCATCGTGGCGAGCTTCGCCAGCCACGTCCACCGCATCCAGCAGATCCTGGACGCGGCCCACGAGTACGGCCGCCGGGTCGCCTTCGTCGGCCGGTCCATGGTCCGCAACATGGGCATCGCCCGCGACCTCGGCTACCTGAAGGTCCCGCCGGGCCTGGTGGTCGACGTCAGGACGCTGGACGACCTCCCCGACGACGAGGTGGTCCTGGTGTGCACGGGATCCCAGGGCGAGCCGATGGCCGCCCTGTCCCGCATGGCGAACCGCGACCACCAGATCCGCATCGTCGAGGGCGACACGGTCATCCTCGCCTCCTCGCTGATCCCCGGGAACGAGAACGCGGTCTACCGCGTGATCAACGGCCTGACCCGCTGGGGCGCCAACGTCGTCCACAAGGGCAACGCCAAGGTGCACGTATCCGGCCATGCGTCTGCGGGCGAGCTGCTGTACTTCTACAACATCTGCCGCCCGAAGAACCTGATGCCGGTCCACGGCGAATGGCGCCATCTGCGTGCCAACGCCGAGCTGGGCGCGCTGACGGGCGTCCCGCACGACCGCATCGTCATCGCCGAGGACGGCGTGGTGGTGGACCTGGTCGAGGGCAAGGCCAAGATCTCCGGGAAGGTCCAGGCCGGTTACGTCTACGTCGACGGCCTGTCCGTCGGCGACGTCGGCGAGCCGGCGCTCAAGGACCGCAAGATCCTCGGCGACGAGGGCATCATCTCGGTCTTCGTGGTCGTGGACTCCTCCACCGGCAAGATCACCGGTGGTCCGCACATCCAGGCCCGTGGCTCCGGCATCGAGGACTCCGCCTTCGCCGACGTCGTCCCGAGGATCACGGATGCCCTGGAGCGCTCGGCACAGGACGGCGTTGTGGAGCCCCACCAGCTGCAGCAGCTCATCCGGCGCTCCCTGGGCAAGTGGGTCTCGGACACCTATCGCCGCAGGCCGATGATCCTGCCGGTGGTCGTGGAGGTGTGACGCCCCGTCGGCCCCTGACCGACGCGCACCGGGAGCGGGGCGCCTCGATTTGCATCGAGGCGCCCCGCTCCAGTACGTTTACGGCTCTGCCCGACAGGGAACCCCAGCACTTCACGCGCTGGACACTGGTGCCCGGAGCGGGTGGAAAAGCCGGCTC
>NZ_JBLEBI010000047.1:0-39601 GCF_047340315.1 Streptomyces sp. AF1A | reverse complement strand
GCCCGGCCGGAGAGATGGCGGGCCAGCCGCTGGAGCACCGAGGGCACCGGGTCCGGGCGGGCCGCGGCGGCCGCGAGGCTCTGCTGGGCCTCGGTGACCCGGCGCAGTTCGGCCAGCCGGGCCTGCGCCATCAGCTGCCACACGGCGCGGGCCACGCCGGAGAAGGTGGTCTGCGGCGGCACCTCCAGCAGCGGCAGGCCGTGGCCGTCGCACGCGGTGACCAGCGCGCGCGGGACCGTGTCGTGCACCGGGGCGAGCCCGAAGCCGAGGGCCGCGCCGCCCGCCGCGACGATCCGGGAGACGTAGTCGTCGAAATAGGCGCCCGACCCCGCCGCCTCCGGAACGTGCACGCCGGCCGTGAGCAGCAGCTCCCCGCCCAGGAGATAGGGGTACGGGTCGGCCATCTCCGAGGTGTGCGCCCAGTGGATCACGATGCCCGGATCGGACGGCCCCGCGATCTGCCGCAGGGCGAGGTCCTCGCGCGCCAGCAGGGCCGACAGCGGTACGGGCGGGGTCGGCGGGACGGCTGGGGCGATCGTCTCCGGCATGATGTGCGTTCCCTCCACTCACACCCCGTTCGCATGGATGAAACGTACACTTCGCAGTCGCTTTCCAGCCACCTAGTGTCAGTCCGGAACCGGCAGCCGCGGGTACGGGCGGATGTCCCCGCGATCCGCTGCCGGCGCGTCCCCACTGCACCCGCACGACACGCCACCGGAATGTGCGCGAAGGAGGGCCTCATGGCCGTCGACTACACAGTGATCGTCGTCTATCTGGCCGGCATGCTGGCCATGGGCTGGTGGGGCATGCGCCGCGCCAAGTCCAAGAGCGAGTTCCTGGTGGCCGGCCGCCGCCTCGGGCCCGCCATGTACTCGGGCACCATGGCGGCGATCGTCCTCGGCGGCGCCTCCACCATCGGCGGCGTGGGCCTCGGTTACCAGTACGGCCTCTCCGGCGCCTGGATGGTCTTCACCATCGGCCTCGGCCTGCTCGCCCTGTCGGTGTTCTTCTCCGCCCGCATCGCGCGCCTGAAGGTCTACACCGTCTCCGAGATGCTGGACCTGCGCTACGGCGGCCGGGCGGGCGTCATCTCCGGCGTGGTCATGTGGGCGTACACCCTCATGCTCGCGGTGACGTCCACCATCGCCTACGCCACGATCTTCGACGTCCTGTTCGACATGAACCGGACCGTCGCGATCATCCTGGGCGGCTCGATCGTCGTCGCGTACTCCACCCTGGGCGGCATGTGGTCCATCACGCTGACCGACATGGTCCAGTTCGTGGTGAAGACCATCGGCGTGCTGCTGCTCCTGCTGCCCATCGCCGTCGTCAAGGCGGGCGGCTTCAGCGAGATGAAGGCCAAGCTGCCGACCTCGTACTTCGACCCGCTGGGCATCGGCGGCGAGACGATCTTCACCTACGTGCTGATCTACACCTTCGGCATGCTGATCGGCCAGGACATCTGGCAGCGCGTGTTCACCGCCCGCAGCGACCGCACCGCGAAGTGGGGCGGCACGGTGGCCGGAACCTACTGCCTGGCCTACGCCGTCGCCGGTTCGGTGATCGGTACGGCCGCCAAGGTGCTCTACCCCAAGCTCGCCAGCCCCGACGACGCCTTCGCCACCATCGTCAAGGACGAGCTCCCGGTCGGCGTGCGCGGCCTGGTGCTGGCCGCCGCCCTGGCCGCGGTGATGTCCACCTCCTCCGGCGCCCTGATCGCCTGCGCCACGGTCGCGAACAACGACATCTGGGCGCGGCTGCGCGGCGCCGTGCGGCGCGACGCCGAGCAGCACGACGAGGTCGCGGGCAACCGCGTGTTCATCCTGGTCATGGGCCTCGCGGTGATCGGCACGGCGATCGCGCTGAACAACGTGGTGGAGGCGCTGACGGTCGCCTACAACCTGCTCGTGGCCGGCCTGCTCGTGCCCATCCTCGGCGGCCTGCTGTGGAAGCGCGGCACCGTGCAGGGGGCGCTGGCCTCCGTGATCGTCGGTGGTCTCGCCGTCATCGGCCTGATGGCCGGGTACGGCATCCTCGCCAACGAGCCCGTCTACTACGGTCTGCCGGCCTCCCTGGTCGCCTACGTCGCCGTCTCCCTGGCGACGAGGCCCACCGACGAGACGGTCCTCACCGCCTGGCGCGAGCGCCTGGCCGGGCGGTCCCCCGAAACCGCCTCCGAACCGGTCCCGGCTCACCAGTAGAGTCATATGGAAAGCAGCACATGCGCGACAAAGCGTAAGAAAGAAGGCACTTCCTCATGAGCAGCAACGAGACGCCCCGCGGCCCTGTCGACTCCTCCCGCGTGCCGCGGTACGCCGGCCCCGCGACCTTCGCCCGGCTGCCCCGCCTCGACGAGGTCGGCACCGCCGACGTCGCCGTGGTGGGTGTGCCGTTCGACTCCGGCGTCTCGTACCGGCCGGGCGCCCGCTTCGGCGGCAACGCCATCCGCGAGGCGTCCCGGCTGCTGCGCCCGTACAACCCGGCGCAGGACGCCTCGCCCTTCGCCCTCGCCCAGGTCGCGGACGGCGGCGACATCGCCGTGAACCCGTTCAACATCAACGAGGCAGTGGAGACCATCGAGGCCGCCGCCGACGAGCTGCTGGGTACCGGCGCCCGCCTGATGACCCTCGGCGGCGACCACACCATCGCGCTGCCCCTCCTCAGGAGCGTGGCGAAGAAGCACGGCCCGGTCGCCCTGCTCCACTTCGACGCCCACCTCGACACCTGGGACACCTACTTCGGCGCCGAGTACACGCACGGCACCCCGTTCCGCCGCGCCGTGGAGGAGGGCATCCTCGACACCTCCGCCCTGTCCCACGTCGGCACCCGCGGCCCGCTGTACGGCAAGCAGGACCTCACCGACGACGAGAAGATGGGCTTCGGCATCGTCACCTCGGCGGACGTCTACCGCCGCGGCGCCGACGAGGTGGCCGACCAGCTGCGGCAGCGCATCGGCGACCGCCCGCTGTACATCTCCATCGACATCGACTGCCTCGACCCGGCCCACGCGCCCGGCACGGGCACGCCGGAGGCCGGCGGCATGACGTCGCGCGAGCTGCTGGAGATCCTGCGCGGCCTGGCGTCCTGCACCCTGGTGTCGGCCGACGTCGTCGAGGTGGCGCCCGCGTACGACCACGCGGAGATCACCTCGGTCGCGGCCTCGCACACGGCCTACGAACTGACCACCATCATGAGCCGCCAGATCGCGGCCGCCCGCAACGCCTAACTCTCCCTAGGAAACCGAGAGCAGTGACTCACGACCACGACCTGGTACTCCGCCCGACGCCGGAGCAGATCACCGCGGCCCTGAACCCTCCCCCGGGGCGCAACGGCGGAGACCTGGTCGTGGAGAGTCTGGCAGGACTGGGCGCGACGACCGTCTTCGGCCTGCCCGGCCAGCACGCCCTCGGCATGTTCGACGCCCTGCGCCGCTCGTCCCTGCGCTACATCGGCCTGCGCGTGGAGAACAACGCGGGCTTCGCGGCGGACGCGTACGGCAGGATGACGGGCGAGGCGGCGCCGCTGCTGCTGTCGACGGGCCCGGGAGCCCTCACCTCCCTGGCCGCGCTGCAGGAGGCGGCGGCCGCCTCGGCCCCCGTGCTGGCGATCAGCAGCCAGATCCCGACGGCGGGGCTGGGCGGCGGCCGCCACGGCTATCTGCACGAACTCCCGGACCAGGCCGCCTCGTTCCGGGGTGTGGTGAAGTCCGTGCACACCGTCCGCGCTCAGTCCCAGATCCCCTCCGCGATCGCGGCGGCCTGGAAGTCGGCGCTGACGGCCCCGCACGGCCCGGTGTGGGTGGAGATCCCGCAGGACGTGCTGCTCGCCGCGACCGCGCTGCCGGTGGTGACGGCGCCGGACGCGACCCCGGAGGAGCTGGTGCCGCGCCCCGAACTGACGGCGGTGGCGGCGGACCTGCTGTCACGGGCGGCCCGCCCGGCGATCATCGCGGGCGGCGGGGTCGTACGCGCCGACGCCGCGGGCAAGCTGCGCGCGCTGGCCGAGCGGCTGTCGGCGCCGGTCGTGACGACGTTCGGCGGCAAGGGCGCGTTCCCCTGGGAGCACCCCCTGTCGCTCCAGTCCTGGCTGGAGGACCGCCACACGACCGACTTCCTGGAGGACGCGGACGTGCTCCTGGTGATCGGCTCGGGCCTGGGCGAACTGTCCTCCAACTACCACACGTTCAAGCCTCGCGGCCGGGTGATCCAGATCGAGGCGGACCTCGGCAAGCTGGAGTCCAACCACCCGGCGCTGGGCATCCACGCCGACGCCCGGCTCGCGCTTCAGGCCCTGCTGGAGACGGTGGAGGAGCGCACGGACGCCTCGGCGCCCGAGCGGGTGCGTCAGGTGCTGTCCCGGGTCGCCCGGCGCATCGCCGCCCAGGAACTGACCCTGGAACAGGACGTGCTGGCCTCCGTCCGCCGGGCCCTGCCCGCGGGCGCCCCGTCCTTCTGGGACATGACGATCCTGGCGTACTGGGCGTGGTCGGCCTTCGACCCGCAAGGCGCCAACACCATGCACTCGGCCCAGGGCGCCGGCGGCCTCGGCTACGGCTTCCCGGCGGCCCTCGGCGCGGCGGCGGCGGACCCGACGCGTCCGGTGCTGGCGGTCTCGGGCGACGGCGGCGCGCTGTACTCGATCGCGGAGCTGGCCACGGCCCGCCAGTACGGCCTCCCGGTCACCTGGCTGATCGTCGACGACGGCGGCTACGGCATCCTGCGCGAGTACATGACGGACGCCTTCGGCCAGGCGACGGCCACCGAACTCACCCGCCCCGACTACGTGGCCCTGGCCGAGTCCTTCGGCGTGCCGGGGGTGCGCACGACGCCGGAGACCCTGGAGGAGGACCTGGCGAAGGCGCTGGCCGCCCCCGGCCCGTCGGTGGTCGTCCTCCCGGCGGTCCTGCGGATGTTCGCGCCGACGCATCTGGGCACGGGCTGATCACCCGATCGGCTGGTCGCGGTGGCCTTCAAGGGATATGTTCCGTGAGGTCGCAGGCGTCCCGGCCGGGCCGATGTCGGAGGCGGCCACTACCCTGAGCCCGGAGAGGAGGACAGCGTGCTGCTGAGGTTCCGCGTCGCGAACGTACGGTCCCTGCGGGATGAGCAGGAGCTGTCCTTCGTCGTGCCTGGCGGCGAGCAGGGCGGGTCGGGGAACCCGGTGGATCTTGCGGGTGGGGAATCCGTCTCCGTCCTTCCGCTGATCGGGATCTTCGGAGCCAACGCATCCGGCAAGTCGAACGTGCTGACCGCGATGACCGACATGCGTAACGCCGTCCTCAACTCCTACGCCCGCTGGGCCTCTTACGACGGTATCCCGCGCCAGGTCTTCGCTCTGGACCCCAAGTGCGAGAGCGAACCTTCCTTCTTCGAGGCCGACGTCGTCATCGACTCGGTCCGCTGGACGTACGGCTTCGAGCTCGGCGCCACCCGTGTCGAGTCCGAGTGGCTGCACAGCTACCCGCGCGGCCGCCGTCAGGAATGGCTCGACCGCGACGCCTCCCGGCCGGAGGTCTTCAAGTGGCCCGGCGGGCGTGTCAGGGACCGCGCCCAGCTCGTCCGGCGTACGCGGCCGAACGCACTGCTGCTCTCCACGGCCGGCACGGACAACCATCCGCAGCTCTCCCCGCTGTTCCACTGGTTCCGCCGTAACTTCTGGATGATCAACCCCGAGGTCGAGCGGGACGAGCGCGCGCGGTACACCACCAAGGAACTGTCCGGCCCGAGGGCCACCAGGATCCAGGAGCTGTTGAGGGTCGCGGACCTGGGCATCACCGGAGCGACGGTCGTCCAGGACGGCCCGGGTCAGGACTCGGTGAAGCTGACACACCGTTCGACTGCGGGGGATGTGGCCTTCGACTGGCAGGAGGAGTCCTACGGCACCCGCTCCTGGTTCGCTCTCCTGGGCCCTCTGCTTCTCGCCCTCGACGAGGGCGCGGTCCTGCTCGTCGACGAGCTCGATGCCAGCCTGCACTCCCGCTTCGCTGCCGAGGTCGTCCGGCTCTTCCATGACCCGGACGCGAACCCCAAGGGCGCCCAGCTGGTCTTCACATCGCACGACGCGACGGTTCTCACCACCCCGAGCGGCGAGCGGCTGCTCGACCCCGGGCAGGTGTGGCTGACGGAAAAGGACAAGGACGGGGCGACCGAGCTGTTTCCCCTCACCGACGTCGAGCCGGGCGAGGACGAGGACCTCACGCAGTCGTACCTCGCGGGGGCCTTCGGCGGGGTTCCGGCCCTGCTGGAGGGACAGATCGCGCGGCGACTGCTCGTGGCGCGTGAGGCCGGCACGTACGACGAGACAGGCGAGCGAGCGGACCGGGCGGGGCGCGACTGATGGGGCGGGCGCACAAGGGCAGGGACTCGTGGGAGCGTCCGGCCCGAAGGGGCGGACAGCGCAGGCGTCAGGTCTTCGTCTTCACCGAGGGCAAGGTGACCGAGCCTTCCTATCTCGACATTCTCAAGGACAAGGGCGTCCCGCACGCCGACAAGGTCCCGGTGGAGATGCACATCGCCAACCGCAAGGCGGACAGCGGGCGCAAGCCGCTGGACCTCGTGGAGCAGGCGATCAAGCTGAAGCATGAAGAGGACCGAAAGGCCAAGCGGGCGAAGCTGGAGGCGAAGTACCTTCCTGCGGTCTGGTGTCTCTTCGACCACGACAGATACAAGTACATTCGCGACGCGTTGGAGGAGGCGGAGAAGGCGGGCATCGGAGTCGCCTTCTCGTATCCGTGCTTCGAGGTCTGGCGGCTCGCCCACTACAAGCCGGTCAGCGGCTCGTTCGCCGGGGTTTGCGACGGGGCGGCCGCACGGCTCCCGTTCCAGCGAGGCTCCCAGGATGCCAGGACTCCCAAGGTCGTCCTGCCGCACCAGCTCCTCGGCCGTTACGAGACGGCGCGGAAGAACGCCGAGCAGATGAACAGCCGGCATGCGGCACATGTGGCCAAGTGGGACAGGGACCCGTACACAGACGTGCACGAGTTCGTGGAGAACGCGCTGCACATCGCCACGTACTGATCCCGGCGGCCGTCCGCGCACCGATTTCGATATGGCTCCGGCCGGGCAATAAAGTCTCTCCGTTGTCTCAGGCCGGGTTGTAGGGAGTCGTACGTGGCCAAGCTCACGCTCGCGCAGCTGGAACGGCATCTATGGGCCGCCGCGGACATTCTGCGTGGCACGATGGACGCCTCCGAGTACAAGGACTACATCTTCGGGCTGCTCTTCCTGAAGCGCGCCAACGACGAGTTCGAGGCGGCCAGGGACAGGCTCCGGCAGTATGCCGTCGAGGAGCTGAATCTCGGCGACGAGGAGCTTCGCGGCTACCTCGAGCAGCCGGGCCCCTACCGCAAGCGCGATGTGCTGTACGTGCCCGAGCAGGCCCGTTGGCACAGGATCTCCGCCGTCCCCCACAACATCAACGAGAAGGCGCTGCGTCCCGCCCTGCAAGCGCTCGAGAGCCAGAACGCGAAGCTCAAGGGCCTCTTCGACCACCTCGATTTCAATCGCATCGGCGGATCGGGCGCTGCGTCCGGCGCGGCCAAGCTCGCCGACCAGCGCCTGAAGCTTCTCATCGCGCACTTCGGGCGTATCCGGCTGCGCACGGACGACTTCGAGTTCCCCGACTTGATCGGTGCCGCGTACGAGTACCTGATCAAGGAGTTCGCCGACACGGCCGGACGCAAGGGCGGTGAGTTCTACACCCCGCGCGCCGTGGTCCGCATGATGGTCGAGCTCCTCGCCCCCACCGAGAACATGAGGATCTACGACCCGTGCGTCGGCTCGGGCGGCATGCTCATCCACGCGGCCGAGTATGTGGAGGAGCACGGCGGCGACACATCTTCGATGTTCTTCGCCGGTCAGGACGCCAACTCCGGCTCCTGGATCATGTCGACGATGAACATGGTGCTGCACGGCGTACGTCGCTTCGACCTGGCCACCGGGGACACGCTCGCGCAGCCGGCGCACGTTCCGCGCTCGGACGAGGACCGGTTCGACGGGGTGCTCAGCAATCCGCCGTTCTCCCTGGACTACACCCTTGCGGACCTGGCGCACCCGGCCGAGCGTGCCAAGTACGGGGCGACGAGCGAGCGCGGCAAGGCCGACCTGATGTTCCTCCAGCACATGCTGTGGGAGGCCAAGCGGGAGGGCCCTCGCGGCGGCATGGTGATCACGGTCATGCCGCACGGGGTGCTGTTCCGTGGCGGCGGCGAGAAGACGATCCGTACGGAGCTGCTGGAGAAGGACACCATCGAGGCGGTCATCGGCCTCGCCCCGAACCTTTTCTACGGGACCGGCATCCCGGCCTGCATCCTGGTGCTCCGCCCGCCGGGCCGGAAGGACCGGGAGCGGGAGGGCAAGGTGCTGTTCATCAACGCCGACCGCGAGTTCCACGCGGAGCGGGCGCAGAACATTCTGCTCCCCGAGCACGCCGAGAAGATCGTCTCGACGTTCCACGCGTACGAGGAGGTACCCGGCTTCTCGCGGATCGTGACCCGCGAGGAACTCGCTGCCAACGACGACAACCTCAACATCCGCCGGTACGTCGACAACACGCCGCCGCCCGAGCCGCAGGACGTGCGGGCGCACCTGGTGGGCGGCGTCCCGCGCGCCGAGATCGAGGCGAAGAAGCCGCTGCTCGACTCGTACGGGATCGGGGTGACCGACCTGTTCGTGGAGCGGGGGCCGGCGGACCCGGAGTACGTCGACTTCCGGGACGAGGCGGCGGGCGGCCGTCCCGATCTGGGCGAGCTGGCCCGGCCCCGGGAGGAGGCGCTGCGGGCGGAGTTCGCCAAGTGGTGGGAGGAAGAGGCCGCCCAGCGGCTGGAGGCGGTGGCGGCCACGCCCGAATCCCTCGCTTCCTCCACGTCCTCCGAGCGCAAGGCCGCGTTGATGGCGGTGCGGGGGCAGTTGATGAAGTCGTTCGGGGAACGGCTGGGCCGGGTCGGGCTGCTGGACCGGTACGCGTTGGCGGGGGCGGTCGCGGGTTGGTGGTGGGACGCGAAATACGACCTGCTCGCGCTGTCGGAGAACGGCTTCGGCGGTGTTGTCGACGGGTGGGTCGAAAATGTCGACACGATGCTTTCGCCGGAACAGGACGCACGGACGAAGAAGCTGCGGTCGCGGACAGCCGCGGAGCGGCGCCAGGCGTACGACCACAAGGTGGTCGCCGCAATCGCTCCGCGGTTCCTGGAGGAGCTGGCGGAGGCGGATGCCCGCAAGGCGGAGGCGGACGCGCGGTTCAAGGAGCTGAGCGCGCGCCTTTCCGGGGGCGGGGAGGAGCCGGAGGCTGACGGTGAGCCGTCCGACAGTGAGGCCGACCCGGAGGAAGTCGCACTGAGCGTGGAGGAGTTGGCCGAGCTCACGGCTGAGCTGGCCCGCGTGAAGAAGGCACGCACGAAGGCGGGCGCAGAAATCAAACGCCTTGAGGCGGACTTCCACCGGTATCCCTACCCGAGCGACCCGCCGACGCTGGGGGAGGAGCCGCCGCGGTTGTTCCGGGCGCGGAAGGAGCTGGACGCAGAGGGGGAGCGCCGGGTGGTGCTGGACCTGCTGCGGGATGACCTGGCTGCCAAGCTGGACGGGCATGTGGTGCGGTGGCAGCGGGAGTTGGCGGCGTCTTATGAGACGTGGGAGCAGAAGTACGCCGTTTCGTTGAGGGAGATTCGGGCGGGACGGGAAGCGGCGGCGGGCGCGCTCGACGGGTTCCTGAAGGAGCTGGGCTATGCGGAGTGAATCTGTCTCCTGGGTTCCAGTCAAGGATCTCGGCGACGTACGTATGGGCAAGCAGCTCTCGCCAGCGAGCCGGACGGGCGCAGGGCAATGGCCCTACCTCCGGGTTGCGAATGTATATGAGGGGCGTATCGACTACTCGGACGTGAACTCCATGGCCTTCTCGGCTGCGGAGCGCGAGACGTATGGGCTCATGCCCGGCGACATCCTGCTCAACGAAGGACAGGAGAACCTGATGATGGTGGGGCGGAGCGCGCTGTATGACGGCGCTCCGGGAGCGTACTGCTTTCAGAACACGCTGATTCGGTTCCGACCCGGCCCCGCTGTGCTGCCTGAGTTCGCGCAAGCGGTGTTTGTCTGGTGGCGCGCGCATGCAGTGTTCGCAGGGATCGCGGAGAAGACGAGTATTTCCCATCTGGGGGCGAGTAGGTTCGCGTCGCTTTTGTTCCCATTGATCCCGATGGGTGCTCAGCGGCGGATCGTTGATGTGATCGAGAGTTTCACTGAGCTGGAGCGCAGAATCGAGGCGTCGATCGCCAAACTGCGGAGCATGCGGCAGGGGATGTTGCTGGATTTCATGAGTCGGATCCAGCCGGAATGGACGCCCGTACGTGATCTCGGTGAAGTTCGTATGGGTAAGCAGCTTTCGCCCGACAGCCGAGTCGCGGGGGAACAGTTCCCCTACCTGAGGGTTGCAAACGTTCATGCCGGGCGAATCGACTACTCGGATGTCAAAACTATGGGGTTCACGAAGGGGGAGCGTGCGGTGTACGGGCTCCTCCCTGGTGATATCCTCCTCAACGAGGGACAGAGTTTGGAGCTCGTTGGGCGTAGCGCTATCTATAGGGGAGCGCCTGGGAAATTCTTCTTTCAGAACACGTTGGTAAGATTTCGCCCCGAGGGTCGGGTGACCTCGGAGTACGCTCAGATCATTTTCGAGTACTGGCTTCAATCTGGCGTATTCGCTGGAATTGCTAAGAAGACCACCAGTATCGCGCACCTGGGAGGCGACCGATTCGCTAGTTTGGGGTTTCCGCTGGTATCGCTCGCTGAACAGCGGGCTTTGGTCACCAGCATTTCTGCCTGCGATGCACATATTGCAGGTGAAGCACGTGAGTTGAACAAGGTCCGTCGCATCAAGCAGGGGCTTGTGGACGACCTATTGTCGGGACGAGTCACAGCTACCGCCGTGGCGGCCTGAGTAATCGACGTCCGGCCCTCACTGCGGGCGAGGACCGGATTGCTCATGGCAGGGGGATCAGGCGGAGAGGCATCCGTCCTTGACTGCCGCGACGAATAGCGTCCAGCTGGCTGACGGGAAGATCAGGGCGGGCCCTTGAGGCGTCTTGGAGTCGCGGACCGGGACGCCGGTCGGGTACTCGTCCAGGATCTCAATGCAGCTGCCGCCTTCGTTGCCGCTGTACGTCGACTTGCGCCAGCCGTGCAGGGAGGAGGCGTCGGGGATGGTGTGTTCATTCACGGTGTTCGTAGTCCTTTGCTGTCGCCCTCAGCAGGGCCAGTGACTCCTTGAGCGGCATTGCGTCGCCTAGCGCGAGATCGTAGGTGCCTTCAAGGCGGTCGACCATGGCGGGGGAGTCATGAATCTTGCCTACCTGGATGCCTTCGGAGTACGCCACCGGCGGCTGGTCCTCGAACTTCAGCAAGGTGAGCATGCTCTGCATGAGGGGGTGGACGCCCAGCCCGAAGGGCAGTACGTGGACGCGTACGCGCCCTGACTCCACCAGCTCCACGACACGGCGAAGTTGCTCCGCCATGACCTCCGGGCCGCCGACAACCCGCCGGAGGACGGCCTCGTCAAGCAGTGCCCACACTACGGGTGTCACCGGGTCCTCCAGGATCTTCGCCCGCTCAAGGCGTGTGACAACGAGCCTGTCACATTCCTCTTCACCCACTGGAGGGAACGACGTGCTCAGAACCGCACGTGCGTACCTTTCCGTCTGGAGGATGCCGGGGATGAACGACAGGGCGAACTCCCGGATCATCGTCGCCTGCTGTTCGAGCTGAAGGGCCGCCTCGAAGTACCCCGCGACAGCGGTGTCCTCGTCCGGTAGGAAGCTGCTGAGCACATCGCCCGTGTTCAGCGCCTTGTCGAGGCGTCTCGCGTCCTCCTTGGACGGGGTGCGCCTGCCCGCCTCGATGTGCGCGATGTGCGAACGCGTCATGACGGCGGCCGTGGCCAGCTCCTGCTGCGTCAGCCCGGCCGCCTCGCGCTGCGCCTTCAACCACTCCCCATAGATGTTGCTCACCGTGAACTCCCGTGTGACAGATGCGTTGTCACCTCTGACCCTCTGGCGAGCCTAGCCCGGCCCGTCTCACTCTGTGAGTGGATCACTACACAGCGACGTCCATGCACGTCGACCTGCCCTCGGGCACGGAAGACCCCCGCGGCCGCTACCGACGGCCCGGGGGCATGGCCCTCAACCACACTGGAGTTGAAGACGTGTTGCACCGTATCGCCCTTCTCGTCGAGCCGCTGCTGCGGCTCCTGTGGCCCGCCTCCGGGCGCCATCGGCACCGGAACTCGCACCGCGCCGGGGGAGTGGCGCGGCCCACCCCCGTGCCGGCCGCCCCTCTCCAGCCCAACCGGCGACCCTCCCCGCACGAAGCTCTCCTCCAAGGCGAGGACTCCCGGCTCGTCCGCCCCTACCTCCTCGCCCACGAACGACGTGTCCAGGCCAGGCAGCAGCGCGCCCGCCGCCGCACCCTCTGGCTCGCCGTGCACGGCATCGACGTAGGGCCACGGCGCATCCACGGCGTCGACGTCGGCTCACGCCGAAACCGGGGTGCCGAGGCGGCCGCCGCATGATCTACGAGAGTTACGACGCCGCCGCCCACACAGTCAACCGGCCCCGCCTCCTCCCCTGGTCCAACCTGGACGGCAAACCCTGTTACCTCGTCACCGACGACACCGGAACCAGCCGTCTCTCGCGCCTCGCCGACGACGTCGAAGCCGTCCAACTCGGCATGGCCGACGACCTCCTCGGCCACGCCGTCGATCTCCTGGGGGACGCCAAGGCCACCACGCCTCAACTCCGCTACCTCGCAGCCCGCCTGGTCGAGACGCTCAACGACGTGCACCGCATCGCCCGCAGCCGGGGAGCGCGCCTCGCCATGCCCCACGACGACGAGGACTCCGGCGCCGTCCCGGAAGAGGCCCCCGGCACCTGACCCGCCCGCCCTGCCGCCAAGCACGCGGACGTACCGGTATATAACCCCCATGCGTCCGCGTGCTCAACCATGTCCTACGACCGGCTCCCTTCCCCACACCCCGCCCCCCGGGCGCAGAATGGATCTCCGGGGAACAGCGGGACGTACGGAGAGAGGCGCGGGGCTGTGGTGGTGCAGGTCGAGCGGGACGAGGTGGAGCGGCCGTTAGTCGCGCAGTTGGAGGCCATGGGGTGGACGCACGTCCCGGGCGTGGAGCTGGACACGCTCGACGTGGCGGTGCCGCTGCTCGTCGACGAGCTCGGGCCCGCGTTGCGGCGGATCAACCTCCGGGGAAGTGACGGTCAGCCCTGGATGGGCGAGGACGACATCCGGCGGGCGGTCGGCGAGCTCGCCTCGCTCTCTCTCGGCAAGGGCGTCGTGCAGGCGAACCTCGCCGCCACCGACATGCTGCTCCACGGCTGGACGCTTCCCTCGCCCTCCGCCGCGCACGGTGGTCCGTCGGCCACCGTCCAGTACATCGAGTGGCATCCGGACCTCGTCACGCGCAACACCTTCACCGTCGTCGACCAGCTCCGCGTGCGCAGCCGCTCCGGCGAGCTGTCGATACTCGACCTCGTCCTCTTCGTGAACGGCATCCCGCTCGTCGCCGTCGAGTGCAAGAGCCCCGATCTCGCCGAGCCCGTCCGCAGTGCCGTACTCGATCTCCGGCACTACGCGGGGAATCCCGTCCTTGACCTCGACGCCACCGGTACTCCCGTCCCCGCCGGTGTGCCGGAACTGTTCCGGACCGTGCAGCTCCTCGTCGCCGCGACCGGCGAGACCGCCCACCTGGGCACCGTCACCTCCGAACCCGAGCACTTCCACCCCTGGCGCAGCGTCGAACCGGAGGAAGAGAGCACGCTGCGGCGGGAGCTGCGTACCGCCGGGCTGCTCGTGGACGGCTCCGACCCGGCCGCGCCCGCGCCGCTCCGCGAGCAGCAGAAGCTCGTCGGTGTGGTCCTGCGGCCGGCCGCCCTGCTCAACGTCGTACGGCACTACGTGATCCCGATGACCGTCGAGTCGGATGCGGACGGCGGGGCCGTGCGGACTGTGAAGGCCGTCGCCCGGCACCAGCAGTACCGAGCCGCCGAGAAGGCCGTGCGCAGACTGCTGACCGGGCGGGCCCGTGCCGGACGTGACACCGAGGACGAGCGCGGCGGTGTCATCTGGCACACGCAGGGCTCCGGCAAGTCGTTGACCATGACGTTCCTGGTGCGACGGGTGCATCTGCACCCTCGGCTCAGTGAGTTCATGGTGGTCGTGGTCACCGACCGCATCCAGTTGCAGACCCAGCTCTCGCGGACGCTGAAACTCAGCGAGTCCGACGTCGAGACGGCGAAGACCCGGAAGCAGATGGAAGGGCTGCTGCGCGACGGGGGGCGGCGCGTCGTCTTCGGGATGATCCAGAAGTACGGGACCGGATTCACGTTCGCCGGGGACGCGGAAGGCAGCGCGGACGACCGGGATCTGACGGGAGAGGGAACGGGCCGGAGCGAGGACGAAAGCCCCGGCCCTGTACCGGACTTCCCCGAGTGCAACACCTCGCCGGACATCCTCGTCCTCGTCGACGAGGCACACCGCTCCCACACCAGCGTCCTGCACGCCGCCCTGCGCAAGGCGATCCCGAACGCCGCCAAGATCGGGTTCACGGGCACGCCGATCATCACCGGGCGTGAGGAGGACACACGCCGGATCTTCGGGCGGGGCGACTCGCCGCGGGGCTTCCTCGACGAGTACCGGATGGAGGACGCCGAGCACGACGGCGTCGTCGTACGTATCCGCTACGAGGGGCGGACCGGGCAGGGCGAGGTCCGTGACGGGGAGGTCCTCGACGCGGGGTTCGACGACCTCGTCCGGGACCGCACGCCCGAGGAGCGGGCCGCGCTGCTCAAGCGGTGGCCCACCGAGCGGGACGTCGCCGAGTCCGTTCCCATGATCGAGGCGAAGGCCGAGGACATGCTGGAGCACTGGGTCACCACCGTGCTGCCCGGTGGCTTCAAGGCGCAGGTGGCTGCCGTCAGCCGGAAGGCGGCCGTGCAGTACCACCACGCCCTGCGCAAGGCCCGTGACGAACTGCTCGCCCGGCTGTCCGATTTCAACCCGGAGTCGGTGGCCGGGATTCCGCCGGAGAAGCTGTCCGGCAGGTTGCGCTACCTCTACCAGGCTTACCAGTTCCGGGCGCTGCTGCGCCGGGTCGACTTCGTCCCCGTCATCTCACCGGGCTCGGGCCAGAAGCGCGGGGAGTGGCGGGAGTGGACCGACGCCGGCCGCCAGGAGGCCTACACCGAGCGCTTCCAGAAGGCGTTCCCCGAGCTGGCGCCCGACCCGGAGTGGGTCGCCGTAACCCCCTTCAACCCACCGCAGGCCCCGATACCGCCGACCGGCCCCGCCGACGGCATGAACACCCCGTGGTCCGAGCCCGCGAACAGCGAGTCGCCGCCGCTTCCCACCTCGGTGCCCGACCCCGTGCACCCCGACAGCCCCATCGCGTTCCTGATCGTGAAGTCCATGCTGCTCACGGGATTCGACGCGCCGCGCGAACAGGTGCTCTACCTGGACCGGCCGATGCGGGACGCCGAGCTGCTCCAAGCCGTCGCGCGTGTCAACCGCACCTCGCCCGGCAAGGAAGTCGGTTACGTCGTCGACTACTACGGCGTCTTCGAGCATCTGTCCAGCGCACTGGCCGGGTACCGGAACACCGATGTCACCGACACCATGCGCGACCTGTCCTACGAGGTGAACGAACTCGGGCCCGCCGCACAGAAGGTCCGGGACTTCCTGCGGCACAACGGAATCGACGACGCGGAGCTCGACCAGCTCGCCAAGCTGGGGCCTGCGGCTCTCGCACTGCAACCCGAAGACCTTCGGTTCGGCTTCGACGAGGTCCTGCACGCGTTCCTCGCCACCCTGGAGCGCGTCCTTCCGCACGAAGATGCCCTGAACTATGTCGGGGACGCGAGGCGTTGGACCCTGCTCCAGAAGCGGGTGCGGCGACTGTGCCGGGACGACGAGGGCGGGACGTTCACGATGCGCCGGTACGGCCGCAAGGTTCGGGCCATGATCGCCGACCACCTCGAGGGCCCGGAGATCGAGCAGGTCATTCCACCGGTCTCGCTCACCGCGGTCACCTTCGACGACGCCGTGCGGCGGCTGCCGCCGCAGGAGGCCGCGGCGGAGATGGGTCACGCGCTCCGCTTCCACCTGGAGGAGCGGACGAAGAGGGAGGACCCCGCGAAGTACGAGCGGCTCTCCAAGCGCCTGGAAGAGATCCTGCGCACGATGCCGGGTCGCTTCGAGGAGCAGATCCAGGAGTTCGGCCCGCTCATCGAGGAGGCCAGGCAAGAACAGGAGGAGTCCCCGGAACTCGCCGGTCTGACGCCGCTCGAACAGAGGGTGTACCGGCTCGTGGAACAGATCCTGGAGGACACACCCGGGATCAGGCTCGCCGATGGCGCAGACGTCCGGCAGCTCACGGGCAAGGTGTGCGACGTCGCCACCCAGGTCATGGCCAGGGCGTCGTACCAGGGACAGCACCAGGACATCAGCATGCTGGCCGGAGACCTTCACGAAGTCCTGCTCCGGGGCGGGGTCCGGCCGGTGGGTGCGGACTGGGCGCCCATGGACAGCGCGGCCGAGCGACTCGCCTCCTTCGCGCAGGACAACCTTCGGCAGTTCCGGGCCAGGGCGAGGGGAGAATAGCGTGGTGACCGCGCCGGCCGATCCTTCGACATACTCCGTCCCCCCACCCCTGCTCACGGTGGACGGGTTGGCTCTGCGCGTGCGCGCCAGTACCCGCAGGAAACGGTTCGCACTGACCGTTGAGACCGACGCGACCCTCACCCTGCACACCCCTGCCGGACGTTCGACAGCCGAAGCGGAGCAGTTCGTACGCGCGCACCGGGACTGGTTGCTGACCAAGAGGCGCGAGCGGCAGCGCACACGTCCGTTGAGCCCTGTCAAGCAGCTCACCGACGGAGAGGTCTTCCGCTATCTGGGGCGGACCTATCGACTGGCTGTATCCGGTGAGGAAGGGGCAGCCGGAGAAGTTCGGCTGATCGCGGGGCGCCTTGTCATGGGCCCGGATCTGGCAGCGGAGCCACAGGCGGGCCGGGCGGCGCTGGTCGACTGGTACTGCCGGGCCGGCCGGAACTGGACCGGACACCGGCTTCAGCCTTGGGCGGCCCGCATGGGGGTGCCCGAGCCGGAACTCGACGTGCGGGACCTGGGAGACCGGTGGGGTTCGTACCGGCCGCCGCAGGCCGGGTCGGGCGCCAAGGGACTGATGAGTCTCGGGTGGCCTCTCTTCCAGCTGCCCATGCACCTGATCGACTACGTCATCGCGCATGAACTGGCCCACGTGAAAGTGTCCGGACACCGAGAGGACTTCTGGCGGCTGCTGCGGATCGCGCTGCCCGAGTACGAAGAGCGGCGGGCCGACCTCGACGAGTTGGGGCGGCGGCTCTGGATGGGTGATATCCGGTAGGCCCTGGCGGGACTTCACGTATGAACACCGGACGGTTGCCCCTGACCATGGCGGTCACGGACGCCGGGTGGCCGCCTTGGGACAGGCCGGTGAGAGCCGGTACGTGGCCCTGGCCGAGTCCTTCGGCGTGCCGGGGGTGCGCACGACGCAGGAGACCTTGGAGACCGACCTGGCCAAGGCCCTGACCGAGCTGGGCCCGTCGGTGGTCGTCCTCCCGGCTGTCCTGCGGATGTTCGCGCCGACGCATCTGGGCTGAGCGAGTCCGGGCTGATGGCGGACAGCGCCCCCGCGCGACGGGCGGTGCATGCTCCCGCGCAGCCGAGCTTTCAACTCGTCATGAGTGGTGAGCTCTTGGAGCATGCCGCCCACATGCTCGCCGCTCGCAGGGTCACGTCGGCGCAGCTCCACATCCCGCCGTCCCGGCTGGTCGAGGCGCTCCGGGATGTCCACCGCATCGCGGAGAGCCGGGGCGCTCGACCGGTCGAACCCGACGGTTCACGTCAACCGGCCTGACCGCGCGGCGTACCGCCCGTCGCATCTGTGTATGCTCCCTCGAACTCCCGGCCGTGGAACGTGCGTACAACCTTCGCCGGTTCCGGCGGGTCGAGGGAGGCGTGCGGCTCCGCGCCGATCAGCGTTCAAGGGGGACTCTTCGTGACATACCGGATATCCGGCCGTACTCGGGTGCTCGCGGCCACTGTGGGTACGGCGGTGCTCGTACCGGCCCTGGCCGTGGCCGGCGCCACCCCGGCCGCCGCGGCGACCGCCGTCAGCTGCACGTCCGCGAAGGCGGGCCTCGCCGCCAAGCTGCAGAAGGACATCACCGCCGCCCTCGCCACACGCAAGGGCACCGTCGCCGTCGGCCTGTACGACCGCAGCACCAAGACCACCTGCACGCTGCGCGCCACCAGCTCCTACGACTCGGCCAGCACCGTCAAGGTCACCGTGCTCGCCACCCTGCTGTGGGACGCCAAGAAGCACAACCGGTACCTGACGTCGACCGAGGCCTCGCTCGCCAAGGCCATGATCACCCAGTCGGACAACACCGCGACCAGCAAGCTGTGGAAGCAGCTGGGCATGACGAAGATCAAGGGCTTCCTGGCCGCCGCCGGGATGACCAAAACCGTCCCGGGCGCGAACGGCTACTGGGGCCTGACCCAGGAGAACGTCACGGACGAGCAGAAGCTGCTCAAGCTCGTCACCGCCAAGAACAGCGTGCTCAGCGACAACTCCCGCGCCTACATCCTGAAGTTGATGGGCCAGGTCATCTCCTCGCAGCGCTGGGGCACCCCGGCCGGCGCGCCGTCCTCCGTCTCCGTGCACGTCAAGAACGGCTGGCTGCAACGCTCCACGCACGGCTGGCGGGTGCACAGCCTGGGCACCTTCAACGGGGCCGGGCACGACTACATGATCTCGGTGCTGACGCAGGACAACAGCACCATGGGCTACGGCGTCACCACCATCCAGAACGTGGCCAAGGCCATCCACAAGGACCTGGTGCCGACGACCAGCAGCGTCACCCGCTACACCCCGACCAGCCGGCCGCGGGAGGCGTTCGTGGCGGTGCCGCAGCAGGGCTGACGCGGACCCGCGCGTCACGAGGCGGTCTCCCGCAGGACACCAACTCCCCCTACGGTGACGGGCATGCGCCTGAGAACCGTACTCGCCACGCTCACCGCCGGCCTGGCGGCGGCCACGTCGCTGACCGCCGCCGGGCCCGCCCGCGCCAACCCGGCCGCGGACCACGCCTGTTCGCCGGCCGTCTCGATCGACCGCTTCTCCGACGCGCTCGACAAGACGACGTACGGCGGCGCCTTCCTCGGCAACTTCTCCGCGCTCGCCGTCGACCTCTCCCGCGCGGGGACCCCCAACGGCTCGATCGCCGCGCTGGAGGACCGCTCCCTGCTCGTCACCCTCGACGCGCGGACGCTCCGGCCGAAGGGGGTCGTCCACCTCGCCGACGAGAACGGCGCCGACCTGGACTCCGAGGGACTCGTCGTCGACCGGGACGGCACCCGGCTCATCACCTCCGAGACCGAGCCGTCCGTGCGGCGCTACGCGCGGGACGGCAGGATCCTCGACCGGCTCCCGGTGCCGTCGTCCCTCCTCGTCGCCCCGGCCGGCCGCGCCACCCCCAACGCGACCTTCGAGGGACTGACCCTGCTGCCCGGCGGCCGCCACCTGCTGGCCGCCATGGAGTCCCCGATCGCGGGCGACTCCGCCGACACCGTCCGCTTCCAGACCTGGAAGCGCCACGGGGGCCGGTTCGAGCTCTCCGCCCAGTACGGCTACCGCGTCGACGTGGGGCTCGGCGTCCCCGAGGTCCAGGCCACGCCCGACGGCCGCCTGCTCGTCCTGGAGCGCGGCTTCACCGCCGGAGTCGGCAACACCGTCCGGCTCTACCTGGCCGACCCGCGCCGTGCGACGGACACCAGCGGCATCGAGCACCTCGCCGGGCAGGCGTCCGTCCACCTGGTCACCAAGACGCTGCTGGCCGACATCGCCGACTGCCCGAGCCTGGGCGCCACCGCCCGGCAGCCCCAGCCGAACCCGCTGCTGGACAACATCGAGGGCATGACGATCACCGGTCGCGACCGCACCGGCCGCCTGAAGGTCCTCCTGGTGAGCGACGACAACCAGAACCCGGCCCAGACGACCAGGTTCTACTACCTGCGGGTACGCGTCTGACCTCCCCGCGTTCCGTTGCGGGGGGATGAAATCCGCACCGGCTGGCGTTGGTGCCTTTCGGTAGACCAGGTCGACAGGAAGGCACCCGCGTGGGACCGCAACGGGGATGGGCACGACGGCTGGCGGGCTACGCCTGGCGGTATCCGAAGGACGTCGTCCTGGCCCTGGGCTCGTCGCTCGTGGGCATGGCCGTCACGGCCGTCGTCCCGCTGATCACCAAGGTGATCATCGATGACGTGGTCACCGCCCACACCAGGTCCATGGCCCCCTGGGCCGGCGCCCTGGTCGCCGGGGCCGTGCTGGTCTACGGCGCCACCTACGTCCGCCGCTACTACGGCGGACGGCTCGCCCTCGACGTCCAGTACGACCTGCGCACCGAGATGTACGGCACGATCACCCGCCTCGACGGCCGCCGCCAGGACGAGCTGTCGACGGGGCAGGTGGTCGGCCGGGCCACCAGCGACCTGCAGCTGATCCAGGGCCTGCTGTTCATGCTCCCGATGACCATCGGGAACCTCCTGCTCTTCGTGGTCTCCCTGGCGATCATGGCCTGGCTGTCGCTGCCGCTGACCCTGGTCGCCCTGGCCGTCGCCCCGGCCCTGTACTGGATCGCCAAGCGCAGCCGGACCAAGCTCCACCCGGCCACCTGGTACGCCCAGGCCCAGGCCGCCGCCGTCGCGGGCGTGGTCGACGGTGCCGTGAGCGGCGTGCGCGTGGTGAAGGGCTTCGGCCAGGAGGAGCAGGAGACGGGCAAGCTGCGGGAGGTCGGCCGCCGGCTCTTCGCGGGCCGCCTCCGCACGATCCGCCTGAACAGCAGATACACCCCGGCCCTGCAGTCCGTCCCGGCGCTCGGCCAGGTCGCGATGCTGGCCCTCGGCGGCTGGCTCGCCGTGCGCGGGCACATCACCCTCGGCACCTTCGTCGCCTTCTCCACCTACCTGGCCCAGCTGGTCGGCCCGGTCCGCATGCTCGCGGTGGTCCTCACCGTCGGCCAGCAGGCCCGGGCCGGCACCGAGCGCGTCCTGGAGCTGATCGACACCGAGCCGACGATGCAGGACGGCACCAGGACCCTGCCCTCGGACGCGCCGGCGACCGTCGAGTTCGACGACGTGTCCTTCGGCTACGACAGCGGCCCCAAGGTCCTCGACGGGCTCAGCTTCGAGATACGCCCGGGCGAGACCCTGGCCGTGGTCGGCTCCTCCGGCTCCGGCAAGTCCACCCTCTCCCTGCTCCTGCCGCGCTTCTACGACGTCTCCCACGGCGCCGTGCTGATCGGCGGCCACGACGTGCGCGAGCTGACCCTTCAGTCCCTGCGGGCCGCGATCGGACTCGTCCCCGAGGACTCGTTCCTCTTCTCGGACACCGTCCGCAACAACATCGCCTACGGCCGCCCGGACGCCACCCAGGAGGAGATCGAGGCCGCCGCCCGCGCCGCCCAGGCGGACCGTTTCATCCGGGACCTGCCCGAGGGCTACGACACCAAGGTCGGCGAGCACGGCCTGACCCTCTCCGGCGGCCAGCGCCAGCGCGTCGCGCTCGCCCGCGCCCTGCTCACCGACCCGCGCCTGCTGGTCCTGGACGACGCCACCTCCGCCGTGGACGCCCGCGTCGAGCACGAGATCCACGAGGCGCTCAAGCAGGTGATGGAGGGCCGTACGACCCTGCTCATCGCCCACCGCCGCTCCACCCTGAACCTCGCCGACCGCATCGCCGTCCTCGACGGCGGCGGGCTCGCCGACCTCGGCACCCACGAGGAGCTCCAGCAGCGGTCCGCCCTCTACCGCCGGCTGCTGACCGACCCGGACGAGCTGGGCGGGGTCTCCCCGGGCCACGCGCTCCCGGCCGGGCCGCAGGAGGACACCTCCGTCCGCGACGAGCTGGACGCCGAGTTCGACGCCGAGCGGGGCGTGACCCCCAGGCTGTGGACCGGCGACCGCGAGCCCAAGGACCAGGCGCTGACCGGCACCCCCGCCACCCCGGAGCTGCTCGCCCAGGTGGCGGCGCTGCCCCCGGCCACCGACACCCCCGACATCGACGAGGGCCGGGCGGTCCTGCCCGAGGACTCCTACGGTCTGCGCCGCCTCCTGCGCGGCTTCCGCCTGCCGCTGCTGGCCAGCCTGCTGCTGGTCGCCGTGGACGCGGGCGCGGGCCTGCTGCTGCCCGTGCTGATCCGGCACGGCATCGACGCGGGCGTGACGAAGATGGCGCTCGGCGCGGTCTGGGTGGCCGCCCTGCTGGGTCTGCTGACCGTGCTGGTGCAGTGGGCCGCGCAGGTCGGCGAGACCCGGATGACCGGGCGCACCGGGGAGCGCGTCCTCTACACGCTGCGCCTGAAGATCTTCGCGCAGCTCCAGCGGCTCGGCCTCGACTACTACGAGCGCGAGCTGACCGGCCGGATCATGACGCGGATGACGACGGACGTCGACGCCCTCTCCACGTTCCTGCAGACCGGCCTGGTCACCGCGTTCGTCTCGGTCGTCACCTTCTTCGGCATCATGGTCGCCCTGCTGGTGATCGACGTGCAGCTGGCGCTGGTCGTCTTCGCCACGCTGCCCCCGCTGGCCGTGGCCACCTTCTTCTTCCGCCGGGCGAGCGTGAAGGCGTACGAGCTGGCCCGCGAGCGGGTGTCGGCGGTCAACGCCGACCTCCAGGAGTCCGTGTCGGGGCTGCGGATCGTGCAGGCCTTCCGGCGGGAGCGGGACGGCGCGCGGCGGTTCGCCGAGCGCAGCGCGGACTACCGCCGGGCCCGCATCCGCGGCCAGTGGCTGATATCGATCTACTTCCCCTTCGTGCAGCTGCTGTCCTCGGTGGCCGCGGCCGCGGTGCTGGTCGCGGGCGCGGGCCGGGTGCAGGCGGCCACCCTCACCACGGGCGCGCTGGTCGCCTACCTGCTCTACATCGACCTGTTCTTCGCCCCGGTGCAGCAGCTCTCCCAGGTCTTCGACGGCTACCAGCAGGCCACGGTCTCGCTGGGCCGCATCCAGGAGCTGCTGCGCGAGCCGACGTCCACCGAGTCCGCGCGCGAGCCGCGTCAGGTGCCGTCGCTGCGGGGCGACATCGCCTTCGAAGGGGTGCACTTCGCCTACGGCACCGACGAGGAGGCGCTGAGCGGCATCGACCTGACCGTCCCGGCGGGGCAGACGGTGGCCTTCGTCGGCGAGACGGGCGCCGGCAAGTCGACCCTCGTCAAGCTGGTGGCCCGGTTCTACGACCCCACCGCCGGGCGGGTCACGGTCGACGGCACCGACCTGCGCGCCCTGGACCTCACCGCCTACCGGCACCGGCTCGGGGTGGTCCCGCAGGAGGCGTACCTGTTCCCCGGCACCGTGCGCGACGCCATCGCCTACGGCCGCCCGGACGCCACCGACGCCGAGGTGGAGGCGGCGGCGCGGGCGGTGGGCGCCCACGAGATGATCGCCACCCTCGAAGGCGGCTATCTGCACGAGGTCGCCGAGCGCGGGCGCAACCTCTCGGCGGGCCAGCGCCAGCTGATCGCCCTGGCCCGCGCCGAACTCGTCGACCCCGACATCCTGTTGCTCGACGAGGCCACGGCCGCGCTCGACCTGGCGACGGAGGCCCAGGTCAACCAGGCGACCGACCGCCTGGCGGGCCGCCGTACGACGCTGGTGGTCGCCCACCGGCTCACCACGGCCGCCCGCGCCGACCGGGTGGTGGTGATGGACCGCGGCCGGGTCGCCGAGGACGGCACCCACGAGGAGCTGCTGGCCCGCGGCGGCCGGTACGCCGAGCTGTGGCGGACCTTCGTCGGGCAGTCCGAGCCCGAGGAGCCGGTCGGCGCCTCCCGCTGACCACCCCGCCGACGCGTCCCGGCGGCCCCCGCGCAACCATCCGACACAGGTTCGACGTCCGTACATCCGAACGGCCATCGGGGGAGCATGGCCGCGCTGCGGGGAGGACGACCAGTGGACAGTGGTGCGATACGCCGGCGCCTGGCGCTCGGCACGGCCGTGCTGGCCGCATCCGGGGTGCTCGCCTTCGCCGCCTCCGGTACCGCCCAGGCGGCCTCGGCCGGCGGCTGCGCCGGGCGCGAGGTGCGGGCCCTGCCCTTCGCCACGGGCGTCATCCACGTCTACAAGCGCGACGGCTACGTCTGCGCCGTCACCGTCTCCCGCCACCCCGGCGCAGCCCGGATGATGTCGGTCAGCGTGCAGGCCCGCGGCAGCCGGCCGGTCGTCGACAGCGGCCGCTACCGCTACCTCGCCGGCCCGGTGACCGTCCACGCCGGCCACCGCTGCGTCCGGATCAAGGGCTCGGTCGGCGGAAACTCGGTCGGCTCCGGCTGGATCCTGTGCTGACCGCGCACCCCGCACGGCCGGGCGGCCTCACAGCCGCCGGGCGCAGCCGACCGGTTGCCGCCCGCCCAGCTGGACGTAGAGCACCGTCGACGGCGGGCAGTCCGCGCGGCGGGCGACGGCCTTCGTGATCCGGTACTGCGGCTTGCGGCGGCCCGAGCCGGCGCAGGCGGTCTCGCGGACCTGGCCCGCGCCGGAGGAGTAGACGCAGTCGCCGGGGACGGTGCGCGGGCCCCCGCCGGCGCCCGGGTCGCCGGGGTGCGGGGGCGCCAGGTTGCGCATGCAGGCGTAGCCCTGCGGGATCGCGCCGTCGCCGGCCTCGCCGGTCGCCCGCCGGCCGCCGATGTGCAGGACGAAGTCGGTGGTCGCCGGGCACAGCGGGCCGTCGTCGGCAGCTCCGTCGTAACGGGCGACGACCTTCGCCGCCGCCCGCTCGCCGGTGCACGGCACCTCGGTGACGCCGCTGGTGCCCGACGAGCTGCACTCGCCGACCGCGAGGAACTCGGCGCCGTAACCGCTCGTGGCGGACGAGGTGGGGCGCGCGCTGCCCACCGGGGCGTCGGCCGGGCCCCGGCAGCCGGTCAGCGGGCCGGCGGCCAGCAGCAGGCACGCAAGTCCCGCGGCACCCTTCCCACGCATGGCATTCCCCCCTGACGCCCCGACCAGCGTGGGCGGTGGCGGCCGCGCCACGCCAGTCGAACGGGAGGGTTTCCGCCAGTCGAGGGTGTTACGCCCGGTGTGCGGCGTACGTCTAGTACGTCAGCCCGTGGCCGATCGGGTACAGCACCTGTGCGGGGTCGTCGGCCCGCTGCACCGGCACCGGCAGCCTGCCGCGCGGCGCCACGCGTCCGGCGATCACCCGTGCGGCGGCGCGCAGTTCGACGTCGGTCCAGCAGTAGGTCGCCAGGAAGCCCCGCACCGCGGTCAGCTGGGCCACGTCGTAGGGGTTGCGGACGGCGACCGCCACCACCGGCCTGCCGGTCGCCAGCAGGCGGTCCACCAGTGTCCGCTGGGAGCTGCCCGCGGTCACGTTGTAGGTGGCCACGACCACCGCGTCCGCGTCCTGGGCGGCCGTGACCGCCTGGTCGACGGCCGCGGCGGAGGGCGCGGTGCCGGTCGGCAGGGCCGTGGCGGCGAAGCCCAGTTCGGTGAGGGCGGCGGCCAGCACGCCGGTGGGCGGGCCGGTGGTGCCGGACGGGGAGGCCGGGTCGGCGCCCACGACCAGGATCTTGCGTTCCCTGTGGCGGTCGAAGGGGAGGATGCGGTCCTTGTTGACCAGCAGGGTGGTGGTGCGCTCGGCGATCCGGTCGGCGGTGGCCAGGTGCGATGCGGTGCCCACCACGCGGTCGATGCCCGTCCGGCCGGAGTAGGGCTGGCCGAAGAGGCCGAGGCGGTTCTTCAGGCGGAGGATGCGCAGGATCGATTCGTCGAGGCGTGCCTCCGTCAGTTCGCCGTTCCGGACGGCGTCGAGCACGGCGTGCCAGGCCGTGTGGATCGACGGCGGGTTGAGCAGCTGGTCGACGCCGGCCTTGAGCGCGAGCACCGGCACCCGGTCGTCGCCGTACTTGGTGCGCACGCCCTCCATGCCCAGCGAGTCGGTGATCACGACGCCGTCGTAGCCGAGTTCCTCGCGCAGGATGCCGGTGAGGATCGGGTGGGAGAGGGTGGCCGGGTCGCCGGAGTCGTCCAGGGCCGGGAACTGGATGTGCGCGGTCATGATCGAGTCGATGCCCGCCGCGATCGCCGCCCGGAACGGCACCGCGTCCAGCTTCTCCCACAGGTCCCGGCTGTGCGTGATGACCGGGAAGCCGTAGTGGCTGTCGACGGCGGTGTCGCCGTGGCCGGGGAAGTGCTTGGCGGTCGCCGCGACCCGCGACGCCTGGTACCCCTTCACCTCGGCGGCCACCAGCTCGGCGACCGCGTCCGGGTCGGCGCCGAAGGAGCGCACGCCGATGACCGGGTTGGCCGGGTTGACGTTCACGTCCGCGTCGGGGGAGTAGTCCTGGTTGATGCCGATCGCGCGCAGCTCGGCGCCGGAGATCCGGCCGAGCGTGCGGGCGTCCGAGCGGGAGCCGCCGGCGCCGATCGCCATCGCGCCCGGGAACAGCGTGGCCGGCTTGCCCACCCGGCACACCGCGCCGTGCTCCTGGTCGGTGGCGATGAGCATCGGCAGACCGCGCGGCTGGTCCAGGGAGGCCCGCTGGATGCCGTTGGACAGGTCCGCGATCTGGTGCGGGTCGCGGGTGTTGTGCGCCCAGGTGAAGTAGATGATGCCGCCGACCCGGTAGGTGGCGATCAGCTCGGCGGCCGTGCGGACCCCGAGCTCGTCGAGGTTGGCGTCGATGTCGGCCTGGTCGGGGTCGGTGGCGGAGTGGCCGTAGACCCGCATCACGAACAGCTGGCCGACCTTCTCCTCCAGCGACATGCGGGAGATCAGGGCGCGCAGCCCGCGGTCGTCGAGGCCGGCGGCGCGGGCGGTCGCCGGTACGGTCAGCGCGGCGGTGAGGCCGGCGGTGGCGGCGAGGACGGCGCGTCTGGAGGGCCGTCCGGTGTTTCCCTTGCGTCCTGTGCTTCCCGTGCTGGTGTCGGGCACGTGCGCTCCTTCCAGGAGGAGAACCGCTGAAGGAAACTTCCGAGGAGTCACCAATATCCGGGAAGTTTCTTTCCGTCAAGGGAATGCACAGTAACCGCAGAAGGGGCCGCCATCGGCGCATTGAGGGGGGCGCGCCGATGGCGGCGGGCTGCCGGGCGGGTGGGTGCCGCTGGGGTGCGGCGGCCTTCCCGGGCGAAGGCGGTGTTCTGGATCGGTGGGTGTGTCCCCGTGGTCGGGGTGGCCGTGGGCGCGGTGTGTCGCCGGGCGCAGTGGCGGCGGTGGGGTGCGCAGGTCGCCGTGGGCCCGGTCAGTGCCCTGGATCCGTGGCCGCGCCCCGCAGTTCGGGCGTCGTCGTCGCGACCGCCGTCACCGCCAGCACGCACAGGAGGCCGCCGGTGACGAGGGCGGTCACGCCGGAGGTCCAGCCGGCGAGCAGGCCGCCGCGCACGTTGCCGAGACTGGGGCCCGCCTGGCCGACGATCTGCTCGGCCGCCGTCACCCGCCCGAGCAGCGCGTCCGGGGTGCGGGTCTGCACGATCGTGGAACGGGAGACCACCGCGGTGGCGTCGGCCGCTCCGGCGAGCGCGAGCAGGAGCAGTCCGGTCCAGGGCCGGGTGGACAGCCCGAAGAGAACGAGGGCCGCGCCCCAGGCGGCGGACGCGCACAGCATGACCGGGCCCGGCCGGCCGAGCCTGGTCAGCGGGCCGGACAGCGCGGTCGCCGTGACGCCGCCGACCGCCAGCGCCGACAGGAACAGGCCGAGGGTGCGCGGATCGCCGCTGAAGCGCTCGGCGTTGACCAGCGGGAACACGCTCACCGGGAAGGACAGCACGGTCGCGGCCAGATCGGTGATCAGCGCGCCCCGCACCACCCGGTGCCCGGCCAGGAACCGCAGCCCGTCCAGCACCCCGTGCACCCCCGCCCGCGACGGGGTGCCCTCCGGCTGAAGCGCCGGCAGTCCGAAGGCGCCGTGGAAGGCGACACCGAAGCTGAGGGCGTCCAGCAGATAGCAGACGCCGATCCCGAACCAGCCGAGCAGCACCCCGGCCAGCGCGGGGCCGAGCAGCATCATCGACTGCGCGGTGACCTGCTGCAGCGCGAGCCCGGCGGCCACCTGCTCCTTCGGCAGCAACCGCGGCACGAACACCCCGGCGGCCGGGGCGCCGAGCGCGCCGAAGGCCGACTGCACGGCGACGAGCAGCAGCACCACGCCCACCGGAACGTGCCCGGTGAAGCCCTGCACGGCGAGCAGCAGGGAGCACGCGGCCTGCCCGACAGTGGCCGCGAGATAGATGCGGCGCCGGTCGGCCCGGTCCACCCAGGCCCCGGCGAACAGCCCGAACACCACCAGCGGCAGGGCCTGCGCGAGCCCCACCGCGCCGGTCCACGCGGTGCTGCGGGTCAGGTCCCACACCTGGTACATGACCGTCACCATGGTCATGAACCCGCCCAGCACGGAGACGGTCCGTCCGATCAGCAGCCGCCGGAAGACGGGGGACGTGCGCAGGGGGCGTGTGTCGACGAGGGAGCGGGTGACGCTCATGAGCGGGGGCGGGCGCGGTGCCCGGGCGGCTGGATCACCGGGGGAGGCTAACCGGCCTCAGGGATTCCGGCCAGCGAATTGCGGCGGCCGCCCGGCACCCTCCCGCTCAGGCGGCCTGCCCCAACAGTCGCAGCAGGTGCTCGCGGCCGGCGCCGAGCAGATCCGGAAGCGGCGCGGCCCCCTCGTGCCAGCGCTTCTCGTACTCCCAGCACAGCCAGCCGTCCCAGCCCTGCCGGCACAGCACGTCCACGCTCTCGGTGAGCGGCAGCACGCCCGCGCCGAGCGGCAGCGGAGTGGTGTCCTCGGCCGAGGAGATGTCCTTGACCTGGACGTATCCCAGGTACGGGGCGAGGGCCGCGTAGGTGTCCGACGGCTGCTCGCCGCCCAGCCAGGTGTGCATCACGTCCCACAGCGCGCCCACCTGCCGGTGGCCGACCGGGCCGAGGATGCGGATCAGATCCGCCCCGGTGCGGTGCGAGTCGTGGGTCTCCAGCAGGATCCGGACGCCGAGCGCGGAGGCGTCCTCGGCCGCGGTGCCGAGCCGCCGGGCGGCGATCGCGTCGGACTCCTCCGGGGGCCGGCCGGGGTCGGCGCCGGGGAACACGCGGACGTAGGGCGCGCCCAGGTCGTGGGCGAGCTGCAGGAGGTCCCGGATCTCCGCCAGCACGGGCGCGTCGTCACCGGGGGCGGCGACGCGCGCGTATCCGGCGAGGCCGAGCACCTCCACCCCGGCACCCTTGAACAGGGCCGCGGTCTCGGCGCGGTCGGCGGGGGACAGGCCCGGGTGCACCGGTTCCTCGGGGTGTGCGCGCAGTTCGACGCCGTGGTAACCGTGTGCGGTCGCGAGCGCGAGGACCTCAGGGACGGGCAGGCCGGGGACACCGAGAGTGGAGAACGCCAGCTTCATGGGCACGGACCATACTCGTCATTCGCCCGATTCGTGCAGATCCAGGCGCCAGTCCTGGCCGATCAGATCCTTGCCGAAGGAGCGGTGCGGCTTCTCGGCGACGAGGACGAAACCGTGCCGCTGGTAGATGCGCCGGGCGCTGCTCAGCACGTCGTTGGTCCACAGCACCAGGTCGCGGTAGCCCACCCCGCGCGCGAAGTCGACCACCGCACGTACCAGCCGGTCGCCGACGCCGCGCCCGCGCGCCTCGGGCTCGACGAGCAGCAGGCGCAGCCGGGCGGTGCCGGGCGCGTCGTCGCGCACGCACATCACGCATCCCACGGCCCGGCCGTCCAACTCGGCGATCCACACCCGCTCCAGATGCGGATCGTGATCCTCCGCGAAGTCCGCGACGATCCGCGCCACCAGCCCCTCGTAGTCGGCGTTCCAGCCGTACTCCGCCGCGTACAGGGCGGCGTTGCGCTGCACGATCCAGCCCAGGTCACCAGGGTGCGGGCCGCGCAGCACCACCTCGTCGGACCGCTCCCGCGAGGCGTCCCCGAGGATGCCCCGGATGGTCCGCATGGCCTCCGCCAGCCGGGGGCGGTCCGCCGGTGCCACCGTGTCGAGCAGCGCCCCGACCGTCTCCCGGGCCCGCTCGTCCAGCAGTCCGGCGGCCTCGCGTCCGCGCGGGGTGAGCCGGATCCGCCGCCGGCGCGGATCGGTCTCGGACGGCCCGCGCTCGATCAGCCGGGCGTCCTGGAACCTGTTGAGGATGCGGCTCAGGTACCCGGCGTCCAGATCGAGCCGTGCCCTGAGGTCGGCCGCGTCCAGGTGCGGGGCGTGCGCGAGTTCGTACAGCACCCGCGACTCGGTGAGGGTGTACGGCGCGTAGAGGTGGCGGCCGTAGTCGAGGGCGCCGATGACGCCGGTGTAGAAGCGGTTGAAGGCGCGGATGTCCTGGACGGTCATGATCGCCCCCGGATGTTTGACTCAGTCAGAGATACCGACACCCCGAGCGTAGGCCGACAACGCCCCGACGTCCACGCCTGCGACTGCCGGGCCTTGAGCCCGGATGCCGTGGGCGGCCCCCTCGTCGGCCCTTGGTCCAGGAAACCCTCGGCGCCCCTCTTGTCGGCCCTTGGTCCCGGATGCCGTGCGCGGTCCCGCTGGTAGGGCCCTTGGTCCGGCAAGCCGTCGGCGACTCTCTCGTCGGGCCTTGGTTCCGGAAACCCTCGGCGCCCCCCTGTCGGCCCCTGGTCCCGGATGCCGTGGACGGTCCCCCTCGCAGGGCCCTTGGTCCCGGATGCCGTTGGCAACCCCGTTGTCGGCCCCTGGCCCCCGGAACCGGCGGAGGCCCGAGCCGCCGTCACCCCCGCGGCACTCCCGAGGACCCCCGCACCATCAGCTCCCCCCGCACCGAGGCGATGCCCCCGGGCGGTGGTTCCTCGCGGCCCATCGCGACGCGGCCGGCGCGGGCGCCCGCCTCCGCGAGCGGCAGGCGCACCGTGGTGAGGGAGGGCACCGCGTCGATGCTGAAGGGGAGGTCGTCGAAGCCGGCGACCGAGACGTCGTCCGGAATGCGCAGCCCGGAGTCCCGCAGGGCGGCGCACGCTCCCAGCGCGACGGAGTCGTTGGCGGCGACGATCGCCGTCAGGGTGGGGTCGCGGCGCAGCAGCTCCAGGGCCGCTTCGTAGCCGGAGCGGCGGTCGTAGCGGCCGTGCACGGTCCGGCGTGGGTCGTCCGCGATGCCGGCCGCCGCCAGCGCCGCCCGGTGGCCCTCCAGGCGGTGGCGGGTCGTCGTGCGCTCCTCGGGCCCCGCGATGTAGCCGAGGCGGCGGTGGCCGAGGCCGATGAGGTGCTCGGCGAGGGCGCGGGCGCCGCCGCGGTTGTCGAAGGTGAGGGCGACGGCGTCGGTGTCCGGCGCCGGCGGCCGCCCGCACAGCACCACCCGGGTCCCGGCGTCCGCCAGCTTCCGCAGCTTCGCCGCGACCGCCGCCGCGTGCGGGGCGCTGTCGACGGCACCGCCGGTCAGCACCACGGCCGCGGCCCGCTGGCGCTGCAGCAGCGTCAGGTAGGTCAGTTCGCGCTCCGGGGAGCCGCCGGTGTTGCAGACCACCGCGAGGCGTTCGCCGCCCGCCCGGCCGCCGGGCCCCCCGATCTCGGTCTGTATGGCGCTCGCCGTGATCCCGAAGAAGGGGTCGGCGATGTCGTTGACGAGGATACCGACCAGGTCCGAGGTGGCGGCCGCGAGCGCGCTGGCCGGGCCGTTGAGGACGTAGTCCAGCTCGTCCACGGCCCGCAGCACCCGCTCGCGGGTGGAGGCGGCCACCGGGTAGTTGCCGTTGAGCACGCGCGACACCGTCGCGGGGGAGACCTGGGCGCGAACCGCCACGTCCGCCAGGGTCACGGTCATCTCGTCGTCCTCCGGTCGCGCAGTGGTCGTACGCCCTCGTAGACAGCCGGGCCCCGGTCCCGGTTCCGCGGGACCGTGCAGCAGACCATAAAGCCACGGACTCCGTTTGTTCGCCCCCTCGAACAACTCGGAAGGGACACGGTCTTGTCCGGACCACGCTGAGAGGCCAGCGCGCGGCAGACACGTACCACATCTGGTGGGACGACGCGGCGCCGGAGCAGATCGCCCGGGCGGGCGCGGCGGGCCGCATCCACGCCTTCCAGGTCGGCGACTGGACCACCCCGCTGCCCGAGGGCGTCCTCGACGGCCACGGGCAGATCGGAGACGGCGTGATCGACATGCGGCAGTGGAAGGACTGCGTGGAGGCGGCCGGCTACACCGGGCCGATCGAGGTGGAGCTGTTCAACGAGGGGCTGTGGGCCCGGGACGGGCGGCAGGTGCTGGCGGGGACGGCCGAGCGGTTCCTGGCCCATGTGATGCCCATGTGATCCGGCCCGTGTGATCCGGCCCGTGTGATCGGCCCGTGTGATCGGCCCGTGTGATCGGCCCGTGTGATCGGCCCGTGTGATGCCCGTGTGATCCGGTGAGGGCCGTGCTCACTCCGGGGCCGGCGCCGGGTCCTCGGGATCGGTCATGGCCAGTGCCGCCAGGTCGAGGTACGCGTTCGCGGTACGCGGCCTGAGGCGGCCGAGGAGCAGCGGCGCGGGCCCGTTCAGCGCGGGATCGTACGGAACCACCACGACGTCCGGGTGTCCGCGCAGCGGCCCGGACCTGACGCCCGGCTCGGCGGACACGTTGGTTCCGCTCAGCGGCACCGCGATGACGGCCCCGTCCGCGAGCCGGTCCCAGCCCCGCGCGCGCAGGTCGTCCAGCAGCCTGCCGGCGTGCTCGCCGTGGCCGGGCGTGCAGCAGACGATCAGCTGGTCGGTGTGTTCCAGGACCACGTCCGCCGACGGGTCGAGCGGGCCGCGCGGCGTCGGCGCCGCCCAGTCGGTCAGCACGACGGCGTAGTGGCGGGCCGCCAGCGTCATCACATGGCGGTACTCCTCGGCGTACGCGGGGCTCGGCGTGCCCCGCAGCGCCCGGTGCGCGAGCACCTCCAGCCCGGACGGCAGGGCGCTGGTGTGGCGGCGGATCTCCTCGTACGGCGCGTCCAGCGGCAGCCGGGTCAGCCGGCGCGGGGTCGAGGAGGCGTCCGGCGGCAGGTGCGTGTGCAGGTCACCGGCGCCCGGCGCGCCGTCCAGGGCCAGCGCGGCCTGCGCGCGCAGGGCGACGTACATCGAACCCAGGGCGACGGTCGTGGTGACCCGGCCCGAGTGCGGCTGGACCCCGACCACGGTGATGCGGCGGCTGTGGGTGAGCGGCCGGCGCACGGTGGCGATCCTGGTGGCGCGACCGCGGCCGCCGAACAGGCCGAAGTTCGGCCCCCGGGAGGCGGTGAAGGCTCCCGTCCGGGACGGGAGTCCCGCCGGGGACGGGGTGCCGAAGGTGTCGTCGGGCGGCGCGGGTGCGTGGGCCAGGGGCGGAGGTTGCGTGACCTCCCGCTCGCGGTCGGTCGCGGCCGGTGCGGCCCCGCCGCGCAGGGCCGCCGCGATCGCCACGTACTGCGCCAGCCGGTCGGCCACCTCGCCCGCCGAGGGCCGCACCGCCGGGTCGGGGTCCAGACAGCGCAGCACGAGCTCCCGCAACGGCTGCCAGGTGTCGCCCGACCACAGGTGCATGCCCTCGGGCAGGCCGGGCAGCGGGGCGCGCGGCCGGCTGCTGGCCAGCCGGAGCAGCTCGCCGAGGTCCCTGATGTTGCCCTCCTTGGTCGGCGGGGCGCCGGTGCCGTGGAACTCGCCGTCGACGGAGCAGTCCGCCAGCCCGGTCAGCAGCACCGTCCGTTCCAGGACCACCACCGAGTCCGCCGTCAGATCGGCCGGCACCAGCTCGTTGAGGTGGCAGATGCTCAGCGCGGAGGCCAGGTGGAAGCCCAGGTGGAGGCTGGTGAGCAGGTCGAAGGCACCCGTCTGGTCGGGGCCGACGTAGGCGAGCAGGTCGCTCAGCCGCGGGGGCTGGGCGTTGGAGCCCCCGGCCGACGGGAACAGCCGCACGGCGATCCAGCGGATCCGGCCGTCCCGGCCGCTGTCCAGCAGCTCGGGTGCGTACCGGCCCGCCATGCGCCGCAGCGCCTCCGCCTCCGTGTCCAGCAACCGCGCGGTGGACGCCGGGAGTTCGGGGCGTACGGTGCGCAGCGCCACCTCCTCGCCCTGCGGGCCCACGCCCAGGTAGACGATGGTGCGGCGGCCGGGGCGGCGACCGCTGAGGGTGTAGGCGCCGAGCCGGGCCGGGTCCTGCGCGGTGAGCGGGTTCCACACCGGCGGCCGTACCACCCGGGGCGGCGGCTCGGGGACGGCCGGGGCCGGCGGGTGCACCCCGAACCGGGCCATCAGCCGGCGCTCCACGGCGGTGAAGGCGGCGGTGCCCGACGGCAGCCGGTCCGCGCCGTCGGGGTGGGCGAGCCAGGCCGGGAAGTCCGGGGAGCGGCCCGCCAGTTGCTCCAGACGGCGGCCGATGCGCCGGCTGGTGCGCACGAGTTCGCCGCTGGGCACCGCGTCGAGCAGCGCCGACTTGCACTCCTCGGTGAAGTCGAAGACGCGGTGCTTGGCGGGCAGCGGCCCGGCGACCGGGGCGGGCCGGGGGTGCACCAGGCCGCCCAGGAAGACCTCCGCCAGATGGGTGGTGCGCGCCTGCCAGGGGACCGCCGACTGCACCAGCCGCATCACCGGCACGGTCAGCGGGGCCACCGCGGCGAGATGCGCGGCCAGCCGGTAGGCCTCCGGCGAGGCCGCGTCCCGGAAGTGCTGCAGGCTGCCGACCTCGCGCGAGGCGACCGGGGCGGCCCGTCCGGGCCGGGCCAGCAGCGGGAGTTCCACGGTGGTGCCCGGCGAGGTCAGCAGCTCCGTCCAGGTGTGCAGCGAGTCGGCCGTGGGCTCCAGCACCGGCACGGGCAGACCGGAGAAGTCGATGGGCAGGACCCGGTCGGTGATCCGCCAGGAGGTGTTCGCGCCGCCGGGCCGGCGGGTGGTGGCCTGCCAGCGGTCGGCCTGGATGCCGGAGCCGTCCCACAGCGCGGGCGGCAGGGTGTGCAGGATGGCGACGGGCCCGTTCTCCGCCCAGGCCGTCAGGGCGTCGTGCACCACGCCGCTGCGCCAGCCCGCACCCATGCCGTCGCTCACCACGAACACCAGCGTCTGCCCGGAGGGGTCGACCAGCACGGAGGGCGACAGCACGGAGCTGTGCGGGTCGAACGGGTGCCCGCGCAGCACCGGGCCGCCCGGGGCGCGGGTGTCGATGCCGCGGACGTGGATCGAGCGGAAGGCGCCGATGCGCTGCAGGGTCGTCAGCAGCTCGGCGGTCAGCCGGTGCCACAGCAGCATGGACAGGCCGTCGTCGACCACCAGGACCAGGTTCAGCCAGCGCTCCCGGCGCGGCCGCAGGACGACGTCGGGCAGCCGGGTCTCGGCCAGCTGCGCGGCCGTCGCCGCCTCGTCCACCTCGCGCAGCCGGGGACTGGGCCGCTTGCGCTTCAGGGGGCGCAGCGCCCGCCCGATGGCCAGCTCGTCGCGCAGCGCCTTCTCCTCCGGCACCAGCAGGGGCAGCGCCCGCTGCCCGGGGTCCGGCGCGGGCAGCACGGCCGGCAGGTCGGGCAGCGCCGGGGGCAGCGCGGCGGCGTGCAGCTCCGGCCGGGTCAGTGCGGGCAGCTCGGTGGCGGGCGGCGGGACCTCCGGCTCCTCGTCCGGTTCCGGCCCGGCTTCCGGCCGGTCCGGGGACGTGGGCTGCGCGGGCGGCGCCGTGCGGCGCAGCAGCCGCGGCAGGGGCAGGTCGTGGGTGTCCCGGGGCAGCCTCCCGGCCAGCCACAGGATGTCCAGCACCTCCTGCGGATCGGGGTCGTGGCCGATGCCCCTGAGCACGCGCAGCAGCGCCCCGAGGCGGTCGCCCGTGCCGTCCCCCCACGCCCCCGGCACGGCTCAGACCGTTCCCGTGAGCTGGTGCAGCACCGCGTCCAGCAGGCCGTCGGCGTCCAGGTCCACGCCGTTGGTGCGCAGGAACACCGCGTTCAGCAGCTGGTCGGTGGCGAGCTCGCCGGGCGCGCGGCGGCGCAGGAAGGCCTGCAGCAGGTCGTCCACCTCCGGCAGGATCTCCGGCCCCAGGTGCGCGGCGACGATGGCCCGCAGCCGCTCCTCGTCCGGCATCGGCAGGTCGAGCCGGATGCAGCGGCGCAGGAAGGCGGGCGGAAAGTCGCGCTCGCCGTTGCTGGTGATGACCACGACCGGGAACTCGGTGCACTCCACTCGTCCCTGATGCACCGTCACCGAGCCGCGGTGGTCGGCGGTCAGCACCTCCACGTCCGCCATCTCCTCGGGCAGCCGGGCGAGTTCGGGGATGTCGAAGACGCCCTCCTCGAACACGGTGAGCAGGTCGTTGGGGAGGTCGACGTCTCCCTTGTCCATCTCGTCGACGAGCAGCGCCCGCGGGGTGCCGTGCGGGGCGAGCGCGGTGCCCAGCGGGCCGAGCCGGATGAAGGTGCCGATGGCGGGCTCGGGCTCGCCCCGGTCCCGGCGCAGCGAGGTCTCCCGCAGCCGCCCGATCGCGTCGTACTGGTACAGCGCCTCCTGCACGCTGGAGCGGCTGTTGACCGGCCAGCGCAGCAGCTCGCCGAGGCTCAGCTCGTGTGCCACCGCGCGGGCCAGCGAGGACTTGCCGGTGCCCGCCGGGCCGGTCACGAGCAGCGGGCGGCGCAGATGCAGGGCCGCGTTGACGATGTCCGCGTGCTCCGGGGCGACCAGGTAGGGCAGCGGTCCGGCGCCGCGGCCACCGGGGCCGAAGCGCCGCCAGGGCGGGGCGGGCGGCATCGTGACCGGGCGGGCCACGCCGTCCCCGCGGAAGATCCGCCAACTGGCCTGTGCCGACGTGCTCATGCGTTCTCCGCGAGTTGTTGGGGTTCTGCCAGCTGCAGCCGGGGCATCGAGCGGTCCGCGTCCGACCAGGCGAGCACGGGGCGGCCGGGGTACTGCCGGGGACTGCCCAGACTCATCGCCCGGTACGCCCGCGTGCCCTCCGGCAGGGTGTGCACGGGCACCGGCGACAGCCGGGCCAGCGCATGCGAACGGTCGGCCGGACCGCGGTCCCACATCACCACGGGCACCCCCATCATCAGACACGTCTGCACGATCTCGTCACGCGAGCGAGGGGGGACGTCCACGGCGACCCGGACGGCGTCCTTGTCGGCCAACAGGGCGCCGTAGACCTCGCTGCGGCCCTGGGCGGGGTCGTCGAACGTCAGGTGCGCGTCCGAGTCGAGAAGTCTCCAGCGGTGGCGCCAGTCGGGATGGAAACGCTCGTGCCGGTGCAGAAGTTCCGGGCACGTGACGACCACCGGGAACTCGGCGCCGAGCACCCCGGGCAGCTCGTCCGGACCGAACGCGCACGGGCCGCCGTCGGCGCCGGTCGTGCCCCACTCGTCCACCGGCAGGTTCAGGCCGTCCCGGTCGACGAGGAGCTCCAGCACCGGCCGGCCCCGGTCGGGCGCCGCCCGGTACAGCGACTCCAGCACCTTCAGCAGCTCACGGGCCGCCTCGGCCCCGGAGCGCGGCGTCTGTGCGCCGACCGAGGTCTGCCGGGGGCCGGCGCCCTCGTCGCACCACACCCGCAGCCGGTAGCGGTCCGGGCCGGCCCGCTCCAGGCGGGCGGTCACCCGGGCCGGCGCCGTCCGCTCCCGCTGGGCGCGCGCCCACTCCTCGGCGTCCGAGCGGCGCTCCAGCAGCGAGGTGGCGGGGATGCCCAGCCGGTCCACCACGGACACCGTCCACAGCCGCAGGGACGCCTGCAGGGCGGACGGCGCGATCGCCGCCAGGTACTCCACCACCCGCAGCAGCCCCGGCACCCGCAGCCCGTCGGCGTCGGTGCGGCTGTCCCCGGGCAGGCTCTCCAGGTCGTCCAGTAGCCCCCGGACGCCGTGGCCGCCGGAGCCCGCGGCGGCCAGTGGCAGCGCGGCCCGCGCCACCTCGGGCAGCCGGGCGCGCAGCGCGGCGGGCAGGTCGTCCAGGTACCGCATCAGCTTGCGGTGCTCGCGCGGCGACAGCAGCCGGGGCACCGGCGACATCCGGCCGGCCGCCAGCAGCTGCGGCACGGCCGTGGGCTCGCGCCGGCGCAGGATCTCCGCGAGCGCGGCCAGCGAGCGCGGCTCGGTCAGCAGCAGGGCCGCGAACTCCTCGGTGGTGGGCGCCGACAGGGTGTCGTGGACGCCGTACCCGCAGGCCTCGGCGACGGCACGGGCGTACTCGATGCGCAGCCCCGACGCCGGCATGTGCCGGTCCAGCAGGTCCAGCAGCAGCTCGTAGGCCGGGTCGTCCGGATCGGCCTCGGGCGCCTCGAAGAGCCCGGCCCCGCCGGCCGCCCGCAGCTCGGCCTCGATGCGCTGCCAGGGGATGCCCCAGCTGCGCCGCGAGATGTGCTGGGTGCTGAAGGGCAGCGGCCGGCCGGTGTGCGGGTCCGTGGGCGGCATGACGTGTCCGGCGACGATGCCCACCACCGCGTTGTCGCCGACCGACCACAGCGGGCCGCCGCTGTAGGAGGGGCCGATGGCCATCCCGGCCAGGTCGCCGTCGACGTAACCGACAGCCTCGTCGCAGGACTTGACCCGGACGTCCGCGAAGGTGTGGCTGAGCCCGGTGCTGTGCCAGGCGCGCAGCGACTGCCCGACCGTCATCGGCAGCCACTGCGGTGGCGGCACATGGCCGGACGGTCCCGTGTCGAGCCGCAGCACGGCCAGGTCGCCCAGCCACTCGTGGTCCTCGGCCGCCGGGACGCCCGGCGCGCCGTCCCGGCGGCGCGCCGGTATCCAGTGCGCCACCCGGGTCGCGCAGCGGACCGTGAGGGCGGGGCCGTGCAGGGTGACCGGAATGGTGTCGTCGCCGGGGTGCCGCTGGTCGAACGGGCCTCGCCCCAGCGCGTCGTTGACGACGTGGGCGCAGGTCAGCAGGTGGTCGCGGGTCAGCAGGACGCCCGCGCCCACGCTGCCCGAGCCGGAGGCCTGCAGCACCGAGACCACGCAGTGGCGCGGGTCGGCCGCGGCGGACGGGTCCGCCTTGGTGAACCATCCCATGCGTCAGCTCCCGGCGGGTGCCGGGCGCCAGGTGGCCGAGACGGTCAGATGGGCCTGCCCGCTCCCCCCGACGATGCCCAGCTTGAGGTCCTGCCCCACCTGCACCCCGAAGGTGACGCTGATCTCCTGCGGCGGCCGCTCGGATCCGGCCACGGCGTCGTGCACCTCCTGCAGGAACGGACCGAGCGGCCGCAGCGTGCTGTGCAGTGCCGCGAGCGCGTGGCCGGCGACGGCCCGGCCGTGCCGGGACACCGGCACGGTGGCCCCCATGCCCTCCGGGAGGTCCGCCGCCGGTTCCACCGGGGCGCCCCCGCCGTCCGCCGTGAGGAGTTGGAACCGCACGGGAGTCCCGTCGGCTAACTGGAGTTCCCTGAAGTCCGACACCCTTGCCATTGTGCCGATCACGGCCCCGCTGAGAACCCGGAAGAACAATTTCCGGATCTCGTGCAACCCTCTCCCGGCCCCATCTGTCGTATCTGTCATCAGAACCCGGGAGGGGACCCGGGGGGGATCGCAGGGGTTCTGGTACGGAGGGGAAAGCCGAGGGGGCGCGCCCGGGTCGACGGACCGGGGCGC
>NZ_JBLEBI010000046.1:0-39742 GCF_047340315.1 Streptomyces sp. AF1A | reverse complement strand
GCGCCTCGGTCACGTCGAAGGAGCCGGTGCCGCCGCCGTGCCCGGGGGCGACGGGGCCGCCGGTGGCGCTGGGCAGGCCGCTGCCGTTGGTGCCGCCGGACCGGGAGGCGCCGGGCACGCTCATGGAGCCGACGACACCGCCGGGACGGCCGCCGCCGGGGCGGGCGCCGGTGGTAGCGCTCGGACCGGTCGCTCCCGATCCACCCGGTCGGGCGCCCGATCCGCCCGTGGAGGCACTCGAACCGCCCGGGGTTCCGGCCCCGTTCGTGGTGCCGCTGCCCGTACCGCTCTTGCCCGCGGCGGGCTTGCGGGGCGCGAACCAGTCGCTGGTCTTCTCGTCGGACTGGGCGGCGGGTTCGGCGGGGGCGTCGGCGGGACCGTCCGCCGCCGGAGCGGCCGCGGGCCGCGCCTCGGCGGCGGGCGCCTCGTCCCGCGCGTTCTCGGTGTCCCCGACGGGCTTGCGCACGACGACCGGCGGGATGGGCCGCGATCCGGGGATGTTGATCCGGATCCGGGTCGTCAGCGTGGTCTCGGTCTTGCGTTCCTCCGGTCGCGTGCCCGAACGGCTCGCGTCCGTACCGTCGTCGGAAGCCATGGGGGTCCCGTACGGCGGCGTGCCGGAGGGGTATGCGGCTCCGCCGCGCCCGTTGGGCCCGGAGGACGGAGTGTCAGTTTCACGACTCAAGGCAGGTTCTCCCGGTTGGCTCCACCGCCCGTGACGACCTGACTGCTCGGGCGGCTCGGCGGCGCGCACCACCATACTGGCCGCCTCCGGGGGGTAGCCCATGACCGCCGAGGAAACCCACACCGGACTCGCACGCGCGTCGCACGGCGAAGTGGTACGTCACTTGGCAAGTCGGGCGGAGCCGCCGCCGGGCCGCCGCCCCGGACCGAGGGTGGCGCAGATCACAGCGAGGGCCATGCCGCCGAGCAGGAAGAGATAGGAACCGGCGCCGGCCCCGAAGAGGAAGTCCCCTTCGGGGCGTGCGGTGGTGAGCAGGACGACGGTGATGATCCAGCCCGCCGCCGGTGCCACCGCACCGCCGCGGCTGCGGGTGGCGTACGACCCGCCCAGGAACAGCCCGGCCGCCCCCACGAGGCCGAGCAGCAGCCCGCCGGGGAACCAGGCGGCCTGCACCAGCGCGCCGGCCAGGGCGACGACCCCGCCGAGCACGAACAGGCCGATGTGGGCCGCGGCCCGCCCGGCGGACGGCGGCCGCAGCGGCTGGACCGGCATCGAGCCCGGTCCACCGTTGCTCACGACGCCTCCTCGAGGGCGATGCCGGCGAACAGGTCGGTCTCCCCTGCCCGCCCCGCTCCCCGGACCAACTCGTAGTACTCGGTGGTGAGCAGCGGCTGGGCCAGCTCGTTGGAGAGCGCGAAGTACGGCTCGGCCACCTCGATCTGGGTGGCGTGCGCGCGCATCGCGGCGGCCTTGGCGGCGGCATGGGCGGTGCCGTCGACGGCGGTGGTGATCCGCTCGTCGTCCACCACGCCCGGTACGTCGTCCACGGTGGCGCTCTTGTCGAACGGCAGGCGGGAGAGCTCGTCCTGGAGCCGCGCGAAGGCCTCCTCCGCCACGGAGCGCGGGACGCGGTTCCAGTACACCTTGTCGATGCGGTGGCCCCGCCCGGCCGCGAGGTCGACGGCGCGCATGGCGACGCGGTGGGCCTGGATGTGGTCCGGGTGGCCGTATCCGCCCCGGTCGTCGTAGGTCACGAGGACCTGGGGGCGGATCTCCAGGATCACCTCGGCCAGGTACCCGGCGGCCTCGTCCACGTCGGCCTGCCAGAAGCAGCCGGGGTCGTCGTTGTCCGGGGTGGCCATCATCCCGGAGTCGCCGTAGCGGCCCGCGCCGCCCAGCAGCCGGACGTCCCGCACGCCCAGCGCGCGGGCGGCGGCGGCCAGCTCACCGCGCCGGTGCGCGCCCAGCGCCGGGCCCGCCAGATGCCGCAGCCCGGGAGGGATGACCTCACCCCGCTCCCCCAGGGTGCAGGTGACCAGGGTCACATGCGCACCGTCGGCCGCGTACCTGGCCATGGTGGCGCCGTTGTTGATCGACTCGTCGTCCGGGTGCGCGTGCACCAGGAGAAGGCGTCGGGCGGGCAGATCCGTCATGGGACCACCCTACGAGGCGGACGCGCCCCCGTGGCGCGGCAGGCCGTCGGCGCGAGAGGTCCGGTCGGGACGGGCCCGCACGGGACGGATCACCGGGCGGGAGCGGTTCGCACCTGGAGGACAGTGCGGCCGTCCGCGCCAGGCGCGGGCCGGGTCAGAACTTGATGCTGCCGATCATGCTGGCGACGTTGGTCGTCAGCTGACTGATCGTCGGGGCGACCGTCGAGGAGGCGAGGTAGAAGCCGAGCAGCATGCAGACGATGGCGTGGCCGCCCTTGAGCCCCGACTTCTTGATCAGCAAGAAGACGATGATCGCCAGCAGCACCACCGCCGAAATCGAGAGTGCCACGGCGGTTCACCTCCAAAGATCGCCAGGTCCAGATCCATAGAGCAAATCCATGCAGATGCCAGCAGGTTCATACCCACGCAGCGGTAGTGATCATAACTATCCGTACTCGCGCATCGCTCGGCGCACGGCCGCACAAGGGGGCGCATGGCCAATATGGTCGGGGTATGACGACCGAGGCTGACTCCTTCCCCCGTCGGCACGCCCGGACCCAGCGGTTCACGCTCGGCGCGCCGCGTGCTTTCACCGTGGCACCCGATGGTTCGCGTGTCGCTTTCCTGCGTTCCGGCTCGGGCACCGACCGCGCCAACTCCCTGTGGGTGCTGGACCTGCCGGAGGGCGCGGAGCGCCTCGCGGCCGATCCGCGCGCCCTCCTCCAGGGCGCCTCCGAAGAGCTCTCGCCCGAGGAGCGGGCGCGCCGCGAGCGCAGCCGGGAGGGCGGGGCCGGCATCGTCGGCTACGCCACCGACGGCGCCCTGGAGTTGGCGTCTTTCGCCTTGTCGGGGCGGCTTTTCGCGGCCGAGCTGCGGGCCGGCACGGCACGTGAACTCCCCGTCCCCGGGCCGGTGATCGACCCGCGTCCGTCGCCCGACGGGCGGCACATCGCGTACGTCGCGCGGGGCGCGCTGCGCGTGGTGGGCGCGGACGGAGAGCCGGACCGGGCGCTCGCCGAGGCGGAGGCGGAGAACGTCACCTACGGGCTCGCGGAGTTCATCGCGGCCGAGGAGATGGGGCGTTCCCGGGGCTTCTGGTGGGCGCCGGGGTCGGACCGGCTGCTCGTGGCGCGCGTGGACGACACGCCGGTGCGGCGGTGGTGGATCGCGGATCCGGCCCAGCCGGAGCGTGAGCCGCTCAGGGTCGCGTATCCGGCGGCCGGCACGGCCAACGCCGACGTGCAGCTGTTCGTGCTCGGCCTCGACGGGGCGCGCACGGAGGTCCTGTGGGACCGGTCGCGCTATCCGTATCTGGCGCGTGTGCACTGGTCACAGGCGGGTGCGCCGCTGCTTCTCGTGCAGGCGCGGGACCAGCGCAGCCAGCTGTTCCTGGCGGTCGACCCGGACACCGGGGCCACCCGGATGGTGCACGCCGACGAAGATCCAACTTGGCTGGAACTGTTCGCCGGGGTGCCCTGCTGGAGCCCCTCCGGACAGCTGGTCCGCATCGCGGACGAGGGCGGGGCCCGGGTCCTGGCCGTCGGCGAACGGCCTTTGACCAGCGGCCAGTTGCACATCCGTGCGGTCCTGGACGTGGGCCCGGACGACGTGCTGGTCTCCGCCTCCGCGGGGGCCGAGGCGGCGGCGCCGGAAACCGGCGAGATCCATGTGTACCGGGTGAACGAGCTGGGCGTGGAGCGCGTGTCGCAGGAGCCCGGGGTGCACTCGGCGGTGCGCGCCGGGGGCGTGACGGTGCTGCTGTCCGCGACGCTGGACAGGCCGGGCACCCATGTCCAGGTGCTCGCTGACGGAAAACCGGCGGCCGCTGTCCGGTCGTACGCAGAAGATCCCGGTATGTCCCCACGGGTGACGCTCACCGAGGGGGGCGCACACCGAATTCCGTGCGCCGTGCTTATGCCACGGGACTACCCCGGTGACACTCCCCTGCCGGTTCTCCTGGACCCCTACGGCGGCCCGCACGGCCAGCGGGTGGTCGCCGCGCACAACGCCCACCTGACCTCCCAGTGGTTCGCCGACCAGGGCTTCGCCGTGGTCGTCGCCGACGGGCGGGGCACCCCCGGGCGCTCCCCGGCCTGGGAGAAGGCCATCCGCGACGAGGTGGCGGCGGTGGTGCTGCAGGACCAGGTCGACGCGCTGCACGCCCTCGCCGACCGCTTCCCGCTCGACCTGGGCCGGGTGGCGATCCGCGGCTGGTCCTTCGGCGGCTATCTGGCGGCGCTCGCGGTGCTGCGCCGCCCCGACGTCTTCCATGCGGCGGTGGTCGGCGCCCCCGTGACCGACCTGCGGCTGTACGACACCCACTACCAGGAGCGCTACCTCGGTCATCCGGACGAGCAGCCCGAGGCCTACCGCCGCAACTCGGTGATCGACGACGCCGGGCTCGTCGACCCGGCCGAGCCGCACCGCCCGATGATGATCATCCACGGTCTGGCCGACGACAACGTGGTCGTCGCCCACTCCCTGCGGCTGTCCTCCGCGCTGCTGGCCGCGGGCCGCCCGCACGAGGTGCTGCCGCTGTCCGGGGTGACGCACATGACCCCGCAGGAGACCGTCGCCGAGAACCTGCTGCGGCTCCAGCTGGACTTCCTCCGGCGGTCGCTGCCGTAACCGCCCGGATCGTTGCCAACCGCGTTTACCCGTGCGCAACTTCGCGGTAGCGGCACCGATATGCGGACGCGGGAGGCTGCACAGCGTACGGCCGTGCGGGTGCCGTGAGACGGGCCGGGGTGCTCCTTGTCACCCCGGCCCGTTGCCGTTCTCCCGCACCTCGTCCCGCGGCACGAGCTGCTTCTCCTCCGCGAAGTGGCAGGCCGAGTCGTGGGCGGCGGGGCCGCCCGTGTCCCGGAAGGACGCGGGCACCGCGAGGGCCGGCACCTCCACGGCGCAGCGCTCCTGCGCCTTCCAGCAGCGGGTGCGGAACCGGCAGCCGGAGGGGATGTTCGTCGGGGACGGCACGTCACCGGCGAGGATGATCCGCTCGCGCCGGTCGCGGGCCGCGGGATCGGGGACCGGCACCGCCGACAGCAGCGCCTGGGTGTAGGGGTGGGTCGGGTGCTCGTAGATCTCGGTGTCCCGTCCGATCTCCACGATGCGGCCCAGGTACATGACCCCGACCCGGTCCGAGATGTGCCGGACGATCGACAGGTCGTGCGCGATGAAGACGTAGGAGAGGTCGAACTCCGCCTGCAGCCTGTCCAGCAGGTTGATCACCTGCGCCTGGACCGAGACGTCCAGGGCGGACACCGGCTCGTCGGCGACGATGATCTCGGGGCGCAGCGCGAGTCCCCGGGCGATGCCGATGCGCTGGCGCTGGCCGCCGGAGAACTGGTGCGGATAGCGGTTGACGTACTCCGGGTCGAGGCCGACCACGTCCAGCAGCTCCTGCACCCGGCGGCGCCGGTCGCCCTTCGGGGCCACCTCGGGGTGGATCTCGTACGGCTCCCCGACGATGTCGCCCACCGTCATCCGGGGGTTGAGGGAGGTGTACGGGTCCTGGAAGACCATCTGGATGTTGCGCCGCACGGCCTTCAGGGCACGGCCGGACAGCCGGGTGATGTCCTCGCCCTTGAACCTGATCGACCCCGCCGTCGGCCGCTCCAGGTTGCACAGCAGCTTGGCGACGGTCGACTTGCCGCAGCCCGACTCGCCGACGATGCCGAGCGTTTCGCCCTTGCCGAGGGTGAAGTCGACGCCGTCGACGGCCTTCACCGCGCCGATCTGCTTCTTGAACAGGATGCCCCGTGTGAGCGGGTAGTGCTTGACGAGGCCGCTGACCTCCAGGATCGGCTCACCGGTCGCTGCCATGCAGGCACTCCTCCCAGAAGTGGCAGGCGCTGCCGCGCCCTTCGGACACCTCGTACAGCGGGGGTTCGTCCGTGCGGCAGACGTCCTGGGCCATCGGGCAGCGCGGGTGGAAGGAGCAGCCCGGGGGGATGTGCGTCAGGTTCGGCGGCAGCCCCTTGATCGCGTACAGCTCCCGGCCCTTGTGGTCCAGGCGCGGGATGGAGTCCAGCAGGCCGCGGGTGTAGGGGTGGGCGGCGCACCGGTAGATGTCGTGCACGGGAGCGGACTCCACGATCCGTCCCGCGTACATCACGGCGATCCGGTCGGCCACGTCCGCCACCACCCCCAGGTCGTGGGTGATGAGGATCAGCCCCATGCGGTACTCGCGCTGCAACTCCGCGAGCAGGTCCATGACCTGGGCCTGCACGGTCACGTCCAGCGCGGTGGTCGGCTCGTCGGCGATGACGAGCGCCGGCTCCAGGGCCAGCGCCATCGCGATCATGATCCGCTGGCGCATGCCGCCGGAGAACTGGTGGGGATAGTCCCGCACGCGCTGCGCCGCCCCCGGAATGCGCACCCGGTCCATCAGCTCGACAGCCCTGGCCCGCGCGGCCTTCTTCGACATCCCCCGGTGGACGACGAACATCTCCCCGAGCTGGTCCCCCACCGGGAGCACCGGATTGAGCGCCGACAGCGCGTCCTGGAAGATCATCGCCATCCCGGCGCCCCGGATCCGGCGCCGTTCCTCCTCCTTCGTCCTCAGCAGGTCCCTGCCCTGGAAGAGGATCTCCCCGCCGGTGATCCGGCCCGGCGGCGTGTCGAGGATCCCCATCACGGCCTGCGCGGTGACCGACTTCCCCGAGCCCGACTCCCCGAGCACGGCGAGGGTCTCGCCCGCGTCGACGGCGTACGACACCCCGTTGACGGCCCGCGCGACCCCGTCCCGGGTCCGGAACTCCACGCACAGATCCCGCACTTCGAGCAGCACGCCACCCTCACCTCGACTCCGGATCGAGAACCCCGACTCCCCAGGCCACGCACCCTCACCTCAGCTTCGGATCCAGGGCGTCGCGGACCGCGTCGCCGAGCATGATGAAGGCCAGCACCGTGACGGCCAGGGCGCCCGAGGGCCAGAGCAGGGCGTGCGGGGCGTTGCGGATGTAGGGGGAGGCGGCGGAGATGTCGATGCCCCAGGAGACGCTGGGCGGTTTGAGGCCGACGCCGAGGTAGGACAGGGTCGCCTCCAGGGCGATGTACGTGCCGAGCGCGATGGTCGACACGACGATGACCGGGGCGACGGCGTTCGGGGCGATGTGCCGCAGCAGGATGCGGGAGTCGGAGGCGCCGAGGGCGCGGGCCGCCTGGACGTAGTCGTGCTGCCGGGCGGTGATGACCGAGCCGCGCGCGATCCGGGAGACCTGCGGCCAGCCCAGCAGGACCATGAACCCGATGACCGGCCAGACCGTATTGCTGGTCACCACGGAGAGCAGGACGAGACCGCCGAGGACGACGGGGATGGCGAAGAAGATGTCCGTGACGCGCGAGAGGAGCGAGTCCCACACCCCGCCGAAGTAGCCCGCCAGGCCGCCCAGTACCGACCCCAGGACGGCGACCCCCAGCGTGGCGCACACGCCGACCGTGACCGACGCACGGGCGCCGTAGACGGTGCGCGTGTAGACGTTGCAGCCCTGGCCGTCGTACCCGAAGGGCGCGCCCGGCCCGGGGCCCTCCTGGGACTTGGCCAGGTCGCACGCCAGGGGGCTGCCGGAGGCGATCGCCGAGGGCCACAGGGAGATGAGGACGAGGAAGAGGATGACCAGGGCGGAGGCCAGGAAGACCGGGTTGCGGCGCAGGTCCCGCCAGGCGTCCGACCACAGGGAGCGGGGCCTGCCGGACGGTCCGGCGCCCTGCGGTCCGCCGGGCGCCCGCTCCAGCGTGGTCGCCTCGCTCGCGCCCAGGTCCATCGCGCCGCCCATGCCGGTGCCGGCGACCGCGCCCCCGGGCTCGTACGGCGGCTGTTCAGGCATAGCGGATCCTCGGGTCGAGTACGGCGTACAGAAGGTCGACGAGCAGATTGGCGACGAGGAAGACCAGCACCAGGACGGTCACGAAGCCGACCACCGTCTGGGTGTTCTGCCGCAGGATGCCCTGGTACAGCTGGTAGCCGACGCCGTGGATGTTGAAGATCCGCTCGGTGACGATCGCCCCGCCCATCAGCGCGCCGATGTCGGTGCCGATGAACGTGACAACTGGGATCAGGGAGTTGCGCAGCAGGTGCCGGGTGACGACCCGGCGCCGGGGCAGGCCCTTGGCGATGGCGGTGCGCACGTAGTCGGACCGCTTGTTCTCCGCGATGGAGGTCCGGGTGAGCCGGGTGACGTAGGCGAGCGAGACGGAGGCGAGCACCAGTCCGGGCACGATCAGCTCGCCGAACGTGGCATCGGGGGAGACGGAGGGTCTGATCCAGCCCCACTGGACGCCGAGCAGCAGTTGGAGCAGCAGGCCGGTGACGAACGTCGGGACGGAGATGACGACGAGGGTGGCGAGGAGCACGCCCGTGTCGACGGGCCGGCCCCGGCGCAGGCCGGTGAGGACGCCGAGCGTGACGCCGACGACGATCTCGAAGAGGATGGCCACGATCGTGAGCCGGATGGTGACGGGGAACGCCGTGGACATCAGCTCGGTGACCGGCTGGCCGTTGAACGCCGTGCCGAAGTCACCGGTGAACACGTGCCCCATGTAGGTGAGGTACTGCTGCCAGACCGGCTTGTCCAAGCCGAACTGCCGCTCCAGCTGGGCGGCGGTCGCCGGGTCGCAGGACCGCTCGCCGCACAGGCCCGCGACGGGGTCGCCCATCACGTTCACCATGAGGAAGATGAGCAGGGTGGACCCGACGAACACCGGGATCATCTGCAGCAGTCGGCGGACGACGTAGCGTCCCACGGCGGCTCAGCCGACCCTGATCTCGTTGTAGACGGGGACGCTGAAGGGATCGAGCGCCACGTGGGACAGCCTCGGCGAGTAGCCGGCGCTGCCGTTCTGGTACCAGAGCGGGATGGCGGCCATGTTGTCCCGGACCACCTCCTCGGCCTGCTGGAACAGCCGGATGGACCGGTGGGCGTCGGTCTCGGCGTTGGCCCGGTCGACGAGCCGGTCGAAGTCCTTGTTCGACCACTTGCCGTCGTTGGACGAGGCGTTGGTGTAGTAGAGCGGCTGCAGGAAGTCCTGGATGAGCGGGTAGTCCATCTGCCAGCCCGCGCGGAACGGGCCGCTCATCTCGTGCCGTCCGATCTGGTTGCGGAAGTCGGCGAAGGTGCCGACCGGGTTGCCGACGCAGGCCTTGTCGTTGCCGAGCGCGTTGTTGATGGAGTTGCACACCGCGTCGATCCACTCCTTGTGCGAGCCGGTGTCGGCGTTGTACGTGATCTTGACCTGGCCCCCGGGAATACCGCCGCCCTCCTGGATCAGCTTCCTGGCCTCGGCCGGGTGGTAGTGGCAGGCCCTGCCGCACAGGCCCGCCTGGAAGCCGCCGGCGGGGCCGAGGACCGGGGAGGTCCAGTCGGTGGCGGGGGTGCGGGTTCTCAGGAAGATCGTGTTCGTGATCTGCTCCCGGTTGATCGCCATGGACAGTCCGGTGCGGACCTTCTTCGACCCGGGCCTGTTCCACCGGGGGTCGTAGTACGGGAAGGCGAGGGTCTGGATGATGCCGGCCGGCGCGTTGATGTACCGGCCGTCCAGGTCGGACCTGATGAACTTCAGCTGCGGGGCCGGCACGTCGTCGACGAGATCGAGGTTTCCGGCGAGCAGGTCCGTGTAGGCGGTGTTGCTGTCGGTGTAGACCCGCAGGTCCACCCCCTCGTTCCGCGCCTTGTCCGGGCCCGGGTAGCCGTGCCACCTCCTCAGCGCCATCATGAAGCCCCTCGTATAGGACTTGATCAGATACGGGCCGTTGCCGACCGGCTTCTTCAGCCAGGCCGAGTGGTGCTCGAAGAACAGCCGCGGAAGCGGGGCGAAAGCCGCATAACCCAAAGTGTCCGGGAATGTCGAGAATTTCTGGTTGAGCCTGATCGTGAAGGTGCGGGGGCCGGTCACCTTCAGCCCGGAGAGGGTGTCGGCGGTCTGGGCGCCGGTCTCCGGGTGGACCTTGTCGTACCCCTGGATGTAGCCGAAGAAGTACGCGTTCTTCTGGTTGTTCCGCAGGGAGGCGCCGTAGTTCCAGGCGTCGACGAAGGACCTGGCCGTCACGGGCTCCCCGTTGCTGAACGTCCAGCCGCCCTTGATCGTGATGGCGAAGTTCTGCGAGTCCGTGGTCTCGATCCGCTCGGCGAGCATGTTCTCGGCCGCCCCGGTCCCCGGGTTGTAGCGCTTCAGCCCGCGGAAGACCATGTCGAGGACCTTGCCGCCCTGGACCTCATTGGTGTTCGAGGGCTCCAGCGGATTCTGCGGATCGCCCCAGGAGGCGCTGAGCACCCCCGGGGGGCTGCTGCCGCCCGCACCCCCGCCGCAGCCGGCCGCCGCGAGGAGCGCCGCCGCAGCCGCGCACGCCACCCACCGGGCGTGCGTGCCTCCGCACATGGCGTGCCTCCTCCGTGATCACCGGCCCATTATCGGTCAATACCGGCACATGCGGCACATATAGCGGGCGCGCCGCCCGACTGGGCGGCCTTTGGGGGCATACGTCATCCGAATGCGGGAATCCCTCCGGGGGCCGGGCCGGGAGGCCGGACGGGGACCCCTCCAGGAACCCCCCGGAGGGATCTTCGGGACGATCGGGATGATCTTGCGTCAGCCGCGCAATAGATCTCCGCCCACCGTTGCCGAACCGTTGGATTGGGGCGTTCCGATGTACGCATTTCGGCACTCGACCGTCCGCATATCGAACCTGTTGCCCGTTTCGTCCGATCAGTCGGATGTAAAGCACGGATTGATTACGGCGTGCTACCCGCGTAGCTACGGAAGAATCAAGACGGAGCAAAGAAGGTAAAGAGAAACCCAAGCCGACCCAGAATTTATTGACCGTGAATGAATTGCGTTGAAAAAGTCCGGCATAGCCCGTAGGGGAGTGCCCTGCGGAGTCATCAGACCCTCCCTTGGGCCAGGAGCACCATGACCCTCCCAACTCCATCTGCGGCTGTACCCCTCGAGGTGACCGAAGGGACCGTTGAGAAGTCGACCACTTCCGGCGGCCCGAAGGGCAGCGAGGGGCGTTCCCCGGGACGTCTTGCCTGGAAGCGCTTCAAGCGCGACAGGACGGGCGTCATATCCGCGTGCATCGTGATCTTCTTCTTCGTGATCGGGATCGCGGCGCCGCTCATATCGAAGCTGTACGGCAAGAACCCGTACACCACCTACGCGAGCCAGGACCCGAGCCTGCTCAACGCCTTCTCGTACCCCGCGGGGCCGAACGGCGGCATGAGCAGCAAGTTCTGGTTCGGCATCGAGCCCCAGCTCGGCCGGGACGTGTTCTCGTTCCTGCTCTACGCGATCCGCAACTCCTTGGGCATCGCCGTTGCCGCCGCGCTGCTCACCACGCTCCTCGGTGTGGTCATCGGCGTCACGGCCGGCTACCTGGGTGGCAAGACGGACTACCTCGTCGGCCGGGTCATCGACATCCTGCTGTCGTTCCCGTCCACGCTCTTCTTCATCGCGTTCATGCCGGTCGTCTACGGCATCTTCATCAAGCCGGACGACAACGTCCCGACGTGGCTGACGGCGTTCGCCCTGATCGTCGTGTTGTCCGCCTTCGGTTGGGCCTCCCTCGCGCGTCTGCTGCGCGGCCAGGTACTCGGCCTGCGCGAGCGCGAGTTCGTCGAGGCGGCGAAGGTCACGGGCGCGTCTCCGATGCGCATCGTCTTCAAGGAACTGCTCCCGAACCTGTGGACTCCGATCATCATTCAGTCCACGCTGATGCTTCCGGCGTACGTGACCGCCGAGGCGGGCCTGTCCTTCCTCGGTGTCGGTGTGACCGACCCGACCCCTGACTGGGGCGTGATGATCGCCCGCGGAGCCCAGTTCTACACCGAGGACCTCACCTTCATGCTCTTCCCGGGCATGGCCATGGTGATCTTCGTCCTCGCCTTCAACCTGCTCGGTGACTCGGTACGCGACGCGCTCGACCCGAAGTCAAAGCGGTAGCACAGCAGCTCCACCCGGCACGGGGCGGTGACACCCGCCTGGTCCCAGTCCGTTCTCATCCACTTCTAGGCAGGCTCAAGCATGTCTTTTTCCCGTAGAAACTTCATGATCGCCACCGGTGTGGCCGCGGCGTCCACCACGGTGCTGAGCGCCTGCAGCAGCGGCGGCGACTCCAAGGGCTCCGGCGGCAACCAGGTGCCCTCGGTGACCGGCTCCAAGGCCGTCAACATCGCGGTCGGCACCAAGGCGGACTCGGCCGGCCCGGCCCCCGAGGTCAAGGGTGCGGTCAAGGGCGGGACGATCTACTCGCTCGACCAGTTCGACATGGACCACCTGGACCCGGCCCAGATCTACGTCTCCACCGAGATCTGCATCACCTCCCCCATCCTGCGCGGCCTGACCGGCTACAAGATCGACGCCAACGGCGGCTGCACCCTCGTGGGTGACGCCGCCACCGACGCCGGCACCATGAAGAACGGCGGCAAGACCTGGTCCTTCACCCTGAAGGACGGCATGAAGTGGGAGGACGGCTCCGACGTCACCATCGACGACGTCCGTCACACCTTCGAGCGCCTCTTCGCCGACTTCGTCACCGAGGGTCCGCGTTACGTCCAGCAGTTCCTGGCCGGCGGCGACAAGTACAAGGGCCCCTACGAGGGCAAGCACCTCGACTCGATCGACGTCTCCGGGAACACCATCACGTTCCACCTCAACGAGGCGCGCGCCGACTTCAACTTCACGCTGGCCGAGCGCGGATACTCCCTGGTGTCCAAGAAGCACGACACCAAGCAGAAGTACGACAAGCGTCCGTTCTCCTGCGGCCCGTACAAGATCGGTGACCGCCAGATCGGCAAGTCGATGACCTACGTGCGCAACGAGCACTGGGACGCCAAGACGGACCCGATCCGCAACGCCTACCCGGACAAGTACGTCTTCCAGTTCGGCTTCGAGCTGGTCGCCTCCACCGACCGCTACATCGCGGACCAGGGCAACGACCAGTACACGATGTCGGTCTTCAACGAGGTCGCGCCCGAGCGCATCGCGCAGGTCCTCACCAACCCCAAGCTCAAGCAGCGGGTCCTCACGCAGGTCGACACGGTCACCTACTACTGGCCGATCAACATGACCCGGGTCAAGGACCTCAAGGTCCGTCAGGCCATCAACTGGGCGTGGCCGCACCAGCAGCTGCAGACGATCCGCGGCGGCAAGGCCACCAGCGAGCTGGCCACCACGATCCTCAGCCCGGTGACCCCCGGCTACCAGAAGTTCGACCTCTACGGCACGGACAAGAAGCCCGGTGGCGACCCGGCCAAGGCCAAGGCCCTGCTGAAGGAGGCCGGCAAGCTCGGCACCAAGCTGGTCATCGCCTACCAGCACTCCGACAACTCGGTGAAGCAGGCCGTCGCGATCAAGAACGCCCTGGAGGCGGCCGGCTTCCAGGTCGTCAACAAGCAGGTCGACAAGTCGACCTTCTACACCCAGATCGGCAAGATCGACAACGGTTACGACCTGTTCGCCGCCGGCTGGAGCCCGGACTGGCCGGGCGGCTACTCCGTGTTCTTCCCCTGCTGGGACGGCAAGAACATCGGTGACGGCCGCAGCAACTACGCCCAGCTGAACGACCCGGGCGTCAACAAGGCGATCGACGCGGCGTCGAAGATCGCGGACCCGGAGAAGGCCAACAAGGCCTGGGGCGACATCGACCGCCAGATCATGGAGCTGGCGGCGGTGGTCCCGGACTACCACTCCATCCGCAACTGGCTGCACGGCTCGAAGGTCGGCAATGTCATCTTCGACCCGGGCAACACCTGCATCGCGGTTCACAAGGTCTACGCGATGAAGTAAGAGCGCTCGACGCTCTGGGGGCGGCCACGACCTGGCCGCCCCCTCCGGCCCACCCCCTCACCCCCGGCGACGGCGCCCCGTCCGGAAAGTCACGCCCCATGTTCCGCTTCCTTGTCCGCCGAGTCCTCGGCGCGCTGGTCATCCTGTTGATCATCAGCGCCGTCACCTTCTGGCTCTTCTACGCCATCCCGCGTGACCCCGCCATGATGTCGTGCGGCAAGAACTGCACGCCCGACATGCTCGCCAAGGTCCGGCACAACCTGGGCATCGACCACCCGGTCCCGGTCCAGTACTGGTACTGGCTCAAGGGCATCGTGGTCGGACGCAGCTACGGCGACTTCGGTAACTGCAGCGCTCCGTGCCTCGGCTACTCGTTCGCCAACAACCAGCCCGTCCTCGGCACGATCATGGACCGGCTCCCGCTGACCCTCTCCCTCGCCTTCGGCGCGGCCGTGGTGTTCCTGGTCTTCGGTGTCGGCGCCGGCATGATCGCCGCGGTGAAGCAGGGCAAGTGGCAGGACAAGGTGGCCACCTCCGCCTCGCTGCTCGGCGCCTCGCTGCAGATCTACTTCGTCGGGTACATCGCGATGTACTTCTTCGTCTTCAAGATCGGTCTCCTCGACAACCCGGCCTACACCCCGCTCACCCAGAACCCGCTCAAGTGGGCCTCCGGGCTGCTGCTGCCGTGGCTGGTCCTCGCCATCATCTTCACCGCGAACTACACCCGTATGTCCCGCTCGCAGCTCGTGGAGCAGCTCAGCGAGGACTACGTCCGCACCGCCCGCGCCAAGGGCCTGTCCCGCGCCAACGTCTTCTTCCGCTTCGCCTGGCGTGGCGCGATGGGCCCGATCGTCACCATCTTCGGTGTCGACCTCGGCACGCTCATCGGCGGCGCGATCATCACCGAGACCGTCTTCAGCCTCCAGGGCGTGGGCCGGCTCGCACTCGACTCCGTGAACAAGAGTGACCTTCCCATGGTGCTGGGTGTGACCGTGCTGGCGGCCGGCGCGATCGTCATCTTCAACATCATCGTGGACGCCGTCTACGCCCTCATCGACCCGCGGATCCGGCTCGCCTGACCTCCGCCCCACTCCCGACCCCTCGCATCACCCCCCAGGAGCGTCACCGTGACGAGCACCGATCAGCAGCCGTTCCTCTCCATCAGGGACCTCAAGGTCCACTTCTCTACCGAGGACGGCATCGTCAAGGCCGTCGACGGACTCAGCTTCGACCTGGCCAAGGGCCAGACCCTCGGCATCGTGGGTGAGTCGGGCTCCGGCAAGTCCGTGACCAACCTGACGATCCTGGGCCTCCACGATCCCGCCCACACGTCGATCGAGGGCGAGATCCTGCTGGACGGCAAGGAGCTCCTCACCGCCAGCGAGAGGGAGCTGGAGCGGCTGCGCGGCAACAAGATGGCCATGATCTTCCAGGACGCACTGGCCTCGCTGTCGCCGTACCACACCATCGGCACGCAGATCTCCGAGACGTACCGCAAGCACACCGGCGCCTCCAAGGCCGAGGCCCGCAAGCGCGCGATCGAGATGCTGCGCCGGGTGGGCATCCCGCAGCCGGACATGCGGGTCGACGACTATCCGCACCAGTTCTCCGGCGGTATGCGCCAGCGCGCGATGATCGCCATGGCGCTGGTCTGCGACCCCGAGCTGCTCATCGCCGACGAGCCGACGACGGCCCTCGACGTGACGGTCCAGGCCCAGATCATGGACCTCCTGAAGGACCTTCAGCAGGAGTTCGGCACCGCGATCATCTTCATCACGCACGACCTGGGTGTCATCGCCGACATCGCGGACGACGTGCTGGTGATGTACGGCGGCCGGTGCGTGGAGCGCGGCACCAAGGAGCAGGTGCTCCGCACCCCGGACCACCCCTACACGCTGGGTCTGCTGAACTCGATGCCGAGCCTGAACGGCCCGGTGGACGTGCCGCTCACCCCGATCCCGGGTTCGCCGCCCTCGCTGCTGAACCCGCCGTCCGGCTGCCGCTTCCACCCACGGTGCGCCTTCGTGGAGAAGGTCGCCGGCGGCAAGTGCTCCAGCGACCAGCCGGTGCTGGAACTGACCGACGGCCGCGGCTCCGCCTGCCACCTCACGGCGGAGCAGAAGCAGGAACTCTTCGCCGACTTCGCCGGAACCCGGCACCACTGACGGACACGACGGGACTTCACGACCATGAGCAACACGAACCCCCTCCTGGACGTCTCCGGGCTGACCAAGCACTTCCCGATCAAGGGCGGCTTCCCGATCCGGCGGACCGTCGGTGCGGTGCAGGCCGTGGACGGACTGGACTTCCAGGTCTCCGAGGGCGAGAGCCTGGGCCTCGTCGGCGAGTCGGGCTGCGGCAAGTCGACCACCGGCCGGCTGATCACGCGCCTGCTGGAGCCGACCAGCGGCAGGATCAGCTACCGCGGCCAGGACATCACGCACGCGAGCCGCGGCCAGCTGGCGCCGATCCGCTCCGAGATCCAGATGATCTTCCAGGACCCGTACGCCTCGCTGAACCCGCGGCAGACGGTCGGCAAGATCATCTCCGGCCCGATGGAGATCAACGACATCAACCCGGTCGGCGGCCGCGAGAAGCGCGTCCGTGAGCTGCTGGAGATCGTCGGCCTCAACCCGGAGCACTACAACCGCTTCCCGCACGAGTTCTCCGGCGGCCAGCGCCAGCGCATCGGCGTCGCCCGCGCCCTGGCCCTGGAGCCCAAGCTCATCGTGGCCGACGAGCCGGTCTCCGCGCTGGACGTCTCCATCCAGGCGCAGGTGGTCAACCTGCTGCAGAAGGTGCAGCGGGAACTCGGCATCGCGTTCGTCTTCATCGCCCACGACCTCGCGATCGTCCGGCACTTCTCCCAGCGCGTGGCGGTCATGTACCTCGGCAAGATCGTCGAGATCGCCGACCGTGACGACATCTACAACAACCCGCGCCACCCGTACACCCGGGCCCTGCTCTCCGCAGTCCCCGAGGCGACGGTGGACGAGGAGCCGCGCGAGCGCATCCGCCTCGTCGGCGACGTGCCCTCGCCCATCAACCCGCCGTCCGGCTGCCGCTTCCGCACCCGCTGCTGGAAGGCCACGGAGAAGTGCGCGACCGAGGCCCCGCCGCTGGTGCAGGTGGAGGGCAACAAGCCGGGCCACCTGACCGCGTGCCACTACCCTGAGACGGTGGACGCCATCCCGGCGCCGCGCCTCGCCGCAGACCCCGAGGCGGCGGCCTGACACACCCCTTTCCGTCAGCCGCCCCCTTGCGGAACGGACCTTCTCAGGCCCATTGACCCGAGCCCATGAACGTCCGATCCGGGGAATGAAGGCCCGCACCTCCCCAAGGCGCGGGCCTTCGCCGTACCCGGGCCCCTCAGCCGGCCCCGCTCCCCTCCCGCGCCACCACCTCCGCCTCGAACCCGTCCGCGTCCTCCAGGTAGACCGCGTAGTGCCCGGGGCCTCCGGCATAGGGGTGGTGGTCGGGGAAGAGCACCGTCCAGCCGTGCGCGGGGGCCGCCGCGGCCAGGGCGTCCACGGCCGCGCGCCCGGGGGCGTGGAAGGCCAGGTGGTTCAGACCGGGCCGCAGGCGGTCGTGCCGGGCGCCGGGGCGCAGGGCGGGAGACTCCTCGATCACCAGATAGGTCTCCCCCGCCCGCCAGCTCCGGCCCGCCGGCCAGGTCCGGTACGGCTGCCAGCCGAGCTCCCCCAGCAGCCAGCCCCAGGCCGGCGCGGCCCGGGACAGGTCGGGCAACCAGAGTTCGACATGGTGCAGCACGCTCAACCTCCGTGAAGGTGGGAACAGTTCAAGAAGTGGCGGAGAAACTGACGCCCCGTTCAGCTAGGTATGGCACACTGCCGCGGTGGTGGATCACTCGTTCGCCGATCTCTCGCTCGCCGCGCTCTACGACAGCCTGAATCCCTGGGGGCCGGGGGACGACTTCTACCTCGGGCTGGTCCAGGGCGCGCGGTCGGTGCTGGATGTCGGCTGTGGCACCGGGCAGCTGTTGCGCAGGGCGCGGGCCGAGGGGCACAGCGGCCGGCTGATGGGGCTCGATCCGGCCGCCGCCATGCTGGTGCAGGCGCGGCGGGCCCGGCCGGACGTGGAGTGGGTGCTCGGGGACCTGCGGGTGCGGCGGTGGGACGGCGAGTTCGACCTCGTCGTCATGACCGGGCACGCGTTCCAGGTGCTGGTCGAGGACGACGAGCTGCGGGCCTCGCTGCGGACCGTGCGCAGCGCGCTGGCGCCCGGCGGCCGGTTCGTGTTCGAGACGCGCAATCCCGCCGTCCGGGCCTGGGAGACGTGGACGCCGGACCGGGTCCGGGAGGTCGTCGCGCCGGACAGGGCCGTCGTACGCGTCCGGCACGAGGTCGCCGCGCCGCCGGCCGGGGACCGGGACCGGGCCCCGGAGCGGGTGACGTTCACCGAGACCTTCACGAGCGAGGCCTGGGAGCGGGACCGGGTCAGTTCGACCACCCTCCGCTTCCTGGACGCGAAGGCCCTCGGGCACCTCCTCGCCGAGGCGGGGCTGACCGTCGTGGCGCAGTACGGGGACTGGGGACGCGAGCCCCTCTCCCCCACCGCACCCGAGATCATCACGGTGGCCGCGCGGCACTGACACCGGTGCGCGCGTCCAGCGGCGCCCTTCTCCTTCCGGCCGGGAAGGAGAAGGGCGCCGCGGTGACGACGACCTGACGCGAGCGGTCAGTGCTGCGTGGGCCGGCGCCGCTTCACCCGGACCAGGACGAAGCCGGCGGCCAGCAGCACCGCCGCGGCCGCGGCGGCCAGTCCGATCTGGGTGCCGGTGTCGGCGAGGCCGCCCCCGTCACCGCCGTCGCCCCGGGGCGGGGTGGTGGCAGGCGGGCTCCGGTGGCCGGGGCTGCTCGGCGCCGGGCTGCCCGGGGTGTGCGTCGGCGGCGGGGTCGGCCTGCCCGAGGGGGTCGGCGTCGGGCTGGGCGGGGTCGTACCGCCGTGGTCGCCCTTGGCCGCGCCGTTGCCGCCGAAGTAGCCGGTGTAGGTGCTGCGATAGCCGGTCTCCTCGCGCAGGGACCGCTTGGTGGTCGTGTCCAGCGACGGGTGCTCGACGGTGAAGCGGGCCTTGCTGATCTTCTTCTCCGGCTGCTTGGAGAAGTCGACGCCGCCCACGCCCTGGTTGTAGACCTTGCCGCCGTAGCGGAGTTCGAACCAGTCGATGCCCTCACGCAGGGACTTCATGTACTTGTCGTACGTGTCCTGCTTGGTCCAGTTCTGGTTCGGGGCGCGCAGCGGCCAGCGGCTGACGTTGTTGCTGTTGATGACCGGCCGGAAGTCGGTGGCCTTCCTCGCGTCCTGCTGGCGGATGAACTCGGCGGCCACGCGGGACTTGTAGACGCGGCGCAGGTCGGCGTACCCGGCGCCGGTGTTGACCTCCTTGTCGACGCGCGGGATCACGAACTGGCGCAGCAGGGCCTCGCTGGCCCGCTTCTCCGGTGCGGTGAGGTCGCAGACGCGGGCGCCGGGCGGGTGGTACTTGACGTCCATCCACTCGGTGGAGACCTTCAGCGGGGCGTCGAGGATGTAGATGCCGCCGTCCTGCTCGCGGACCTTCGCCGGCTCGGGCTCGATCCACAGCCGTACGGAGGGGAAGCAGGGCGTGCCGTCGCGCCGCGGGGCGGTGTCCCAGAACTTCTTCGCGTCCGGGTTCTTGTTCGGGTTCATGGCGTGCGCGAAGTCGGCCTTCATCGCGAAGTCGGACTCCAGCAGGACCCGGCCGGCATCCGTCTTCGCGAACGTCGAGTCCATGATCTTGTCGGGCTGGTCCGGGTTGAGGTTCACCCAGAACTTGTCCGGTGTGAGCGCGAGCCAGGTGAACATGGCGTCTGAGGCGAGCTGGAGCTTGGCCTGGCCGCCGTAGCCGGGGTCGGTGTTTTCGTCGTCCACGTAGTCGGCCTTGAACGAGTAGTCCAGGGCCTTTCCCTTGACGGGGTTGCCGACGTACTGGAGTTCCAGGGTGGTGAAGTCGACGCCGCCGGGGCCGCGGCCGAGCGCGGAGCGGGTGTTGACGGCCTGGTACTCGCGCTGGATGGCCTTCGCCTCGGCCGGGGTCTTCCCGGAGCCGAACGCGAGGTCGTCGATGGGGCCGGCCGACCCCTGCCTGGGGTTGGGGTTCATCACGTCGTACGTCCTGCTGTACTTCGTGGTGGGGTAGACGCCCTGGCCGGTGGCGTTGCGCTGGTAGATGCGGACCGGGTTGCCGGTGGTGCCGCGCTCGGCCTGCAGCTCCCGGTTCAGCCGGCCGTACTTGTCGACGGTGCCCTTGCTGGCCTTCTCACCGCCGTAGACGACGAGCTTGCTCTTGGTGAAGTCGTGGGTGGCGTCCTTGTGGCGCAGGACGATGTTGTCGGCGCGGTACTGCTCCGGCCGGTACTTCGCGGTGGACTTGAACTCGCCGAAGTCGGCCTTCGTCCGCTGGTTGTACGTGTCGTACTTCCGGCGGGCGATGACCTTGCCGTCCTTGTCCCTGATCTCGACCGTGACCTCGCACAGCCAGTCCGGGCCGATCAGGTTGAAGTCGCGGACGGTCTTGGCCTCGAAGGACGCACCCTTGCGGTTGTTCTTCTGGTTGAGGATGAGCCGGTTCTGCAGCCACTTGCCCCAGCCGATGTTCGGGTTCTTCGCGGTGGCCTTGAACCGGCCGTAGCGGGCGTAGATGGCCCGCTTCATGTCGTCCGGGTCCTTGGACTTTTCGTACTCGGCGTCCCACTTCCTGATGTCGGCGTCCGTGTCGCCGGCCTCGGAGAGATCGCCGGGGCTGGGGGCGGGAAGGTTGTCCCAGCCCTTGAAGGCGTTGTCGTAGAAGTACTGTCCGGGCGGGCCGTCGTAGACCTCCTCGAACTGGCCGCCGCCGACGGGCGCGCCGGAGTTCGGCGGCGTCGTGGCGTACCTCTTGCCGAGGTGGTACTCGTCGCAGCGCTTGCCGCCGACGATGTGCGCGGTGTCGCCGGGTGCGGCGTGGGCGAGGGTGGGCGGCAGCCCGACCAGCATCATCCCGGCCGCTGAGGCGACCGCGAACGCGGTCGCCAGCCGGCTCCTCAGCCGGACTTTGATGGGTGTGCTCAATGTCTGTCCCGGGCGGGGGGCACAGGGGACGGGGTCGGTGGGCGGGGATAGGGCCCCCGTGACATGTCCCCGCCCACTTCGCCACCCACACTAGAACCACAGCCAACGCACAGCGCAACGGTTTACGGCCGTTCGGCGCGTCAACTCACAAATGTTTCACGGGTGTTGATCGTCGGCCGGGACGGTTCGCTACGGTGGCCCACCATGACCACCTCCGCACATCACGGCATGGACCCGACCCGCCACCCCGAGCTCCTCGCCTGGCTGGCCGAGCGCCGGGAGGCGTTCTCCGCGTGGGCCGGGCAGATGGGCGCCGCCGACCGCCTCGACTTCGGCGCCGGCTCCCTGGACGTGCTGGAAGCCCGTCTGCGCGCCGTCTTCGGCTCGGACGCCGAGGTGCGCGCCCGGCGGCTCGACCCGTTCGTGCAGGGTGCCGTCTGGTATCTGGGCGAGGTGATCTGCCGTACCAGGGGCATGGTGTGGAAGTACGAGCGGGACGTCGACCTGCCCGCCGACGCCCCGATGCCTCGCCTGTTCGCGCCGCAGGCGCCGTCCGGCGTCCTCGACACCCCCTGTGTGGCCCTCCCGGCGGACGGCCCCGACCGGGCCCTGTACCCGCTGAACATCCTGTGCCGGGCCCTCATTGCCCGGGACGAGATGGGCCGGCCGGTGGACGAACACCTTGCCGATGCCCTCGCCGACGACTATCTGGACCACGAGTCCGACGCCGGCGAGGAGTGAGCGCACAGCCGGGAACCGACGCGATGTGCCGTCGCTCGACTGCGACTGCCGCCGCGGCCGGTCGCGGCCGCGACGGCAGTCGCACAGGGATACGGCCCCGCGCCCCCGCGTGGCGCTGCCGGACCGCGGTCGTTGTCGCCCGGCCCGCTCAGCCGGCCTTCCCCGCCTCCCCCTCCTCCTCCAGCGCCGCCAGCGCCGGGTCCAGGATGATGTCCTCGTCCCGGGCCTCGGTCGTCGGCTCCTCCGGGAAGTGGCAGGCCGTCAGATGGCCGTCGCGGTTGCCCGGGATCCGGACCAGCGGCGGCTCCTCGGCCGCGCACTTGTCCTGCGCCTTCCAGCAGCGGGTGCGGAAGCGGCAGCCCGAGGGCGGGGAGATGGGCGAGGGCACGTCGCCGGCCAGGCGGATGCGCTCACGGCCGCCCGCCTCGTCGGCCTCGAGGTTGACCTCGGGGACGGCGGAGAGCAGGGCGTGCGTGTAGGGGTGGCGCGGGCGGGTGTAGATGGATGCGCGGTCGCCCACCTCGATGATCTTGCCGAGGTACATCACCGCCACGCGCTGCGAGAAGTGCCGCACCACCGCCAGGTCGTGGGCGATGAAGACGAACGCGATGCCCAGGTCCTTCTGCACCTGCTGCAGGAGGTTCACGACCTGAGCCTGGATGGAGACGTCCAGCGCGGAGACCGGCTCGTCCGCGACGATCAGCTTGGGCTCCAGGGCCAGGGCGCGGGCCACGCCGATGCGCTGGCGCTGGCCGCCGGAGAACTCGTGCGGGAAGCGGTTGTAGTGCTCCGGGTTGAGACCGACGATCTCCAGCAGCTCACGCACGCGCTTCTCGCGGCCGCCGGGCGGGGTGATGCCGTTGATCTCCATCGGACCGGAGATGATCTTGCCGACCGTCTGCCGCGGGTTCAGCGACGAGTACGGGTCCTGGAAGATCATCTGGATCTCGGAGCGGATCGGCGCCAGCTCCCTGCGGCTCGCACGGCTGATGTCCTGGCCGCGGTAGGTGATCGTGCCGTCCGTCGGCTCCAGCAGGCGCGTGATCAGCCGGCCCGTGGTCGACTTGCCGCAGCCCGACTCGCCGACCAGGCCGAAGCTCTCGCCGGCGTGCACGGTCAGGTCGATGCCGTCCACGGCCTGGACCTGGCCGATGGTGCGGCGGATCGGGAAGCCGCCCTTGACCGGGAAGTGCTTGGTCAGCCCCGAGACCTGAAGCAGCGGTTCCCCGTCCGCGCCGGTGCTCTTCTCACGCGGGGCCGGGAGGACCAGGTCCTCTGTCATGACGGTGTCCTCCTATGACCTAGCCCAGTCGGGGCTTGATCTCCTCGATGAAGATGGTCCGCTTCTGGTCGGCGGTCAGATGGCAGGCCGACGCCCGGTCGGGGGCCAGCAGGGGGCGCTCGTTCACACAGCGGCCCGCGCCCTCCACCCGGTCCCGGAAGGTGCAGCGAGGGTGGAAGCGGCAGCCGGACGGCGGGTTGAGCAGCGAGGGCGGGGCGCCCGGGATCGGGGACAGCTGAGCGGCGGGGTCGGAGTCGAGGCGCGGCATCGAGTTCAGCAGGCCCCAGGTGTACGGGTGCTGCGGCGAGCGCAGCACCTGGTCGGTCGTGCCCCGCTCCACCGCGCTGCCCGCGTACATCACCATGATGTCGTCGGCCATGTCGGCGATCACCCCCAGGTCGTGGGTGATGAAGACGATGCCCGAACCGAACTCCTGCTGCAGGTCCTTGAGCAAGTCCAGGATCTGCGCCTGCACGGTCACGTCGAGGGCCGTGGTCGGCTCGTCGGCGATCAGCAGGTCGGGGTCGCAGACCAGCGCCATCGCGATCATCGCGCGCTGGCGCATGCCGCCCGAGAACTGGTGCGGGTAGTCCTTCGCCCGCTGCCGCGGGTTGGGGATGCCGACCTTGCCGAGCATCTCGACGGCCCGCTCCCAGGCCTCCTTCTTGGAGGCGCCGTTGTGCTTCATGTACGGCTCGGCGATCTGCCGGCCGACCGTGTAGTACGGGGAGAGCGCGGTGAGCGGGTCCTGGAAGATCATGGCGACCTTGTTGCCGCGCAGCTTCTCCAGCTCCGACTCGCGGGCCGTCGTCAGCTCCTGCCCGTCCAGCAGGATCTCGCCCTCGACGGTGGTGAACATGGGGTTGTGCAGACCGAGGATGGTCAGGTTCGTCACCGACTTGCCCGAGCCGGACTCGCCCACGATGCCGAGGGTTCTGCCGCGCTCCAGGTCGAAGGAGAGCCCGTCCACGGCCCGTACGATGCCGTCCTCGGTCTTGAAGCTGACGTGCAGGTCCCGCACCGAGAGCAGGGGACCGGTGCCGGCCGGGTTCGGAGCACCGGCCTCCTTGGTCAGAGTGGTCACGACAGTGCTCCTAGGACAGCCGCACGCGCGGGTCGATGAAGGCGTACGCGGCGTCGACGACGATGTTGAACAGCAGGATCATGGTGGCGGAGAACAGCATCACGCCGAGCAGCAGCGGCAGGTCGCTGAAGAAGACCGACTGGACCGCGAGTTGACCGAGGCCCGGCAGTCCGAAGGTCGTCTCCGTGATGATGGCGCCGCCGAAGAGGGAGCCGAGGTCGATGCCGAAGATCGTGACGATCGGGATCAGCGAGCCGCGCCAGGCGTAGCGGAAGAAGACGTACCGCCGGGACATGCCCTTGGCCCGGGCCGTGCGGACGTGCTCCTCCTGGAGCTGTTCGATCATCGAGGACCGCGCCATACGGGTGTACTGAGCGGCGAAGATCGTGGACAGGATCACCCAGGGGATGATCAGGCCGGCGAACCAGGTGGCGGGGTCGTGGGTGAACTCGTTGTACGCCGGCTTGTCGAACCAGTGCGTCTGGTAGACGAGGATCGCCAGGGCCAGCGGGCCGAGGAAGTAGATCTGCAGCGAGCTGACGACCATGGCGCCCGCGGTGGCCGCCTTGTCGATCAGCGTGCCGCGCCGCCAGGCGGCGAGCAGGCCGGTGCCGAGACCGATGAAGAGGAAGCACACGGCCGCGCCCACGGTGAGCGAGACGGTGGTGGGCAGGCGGTCCATCAGCGTGCCCCAGACCTGCTCGTTGGTGTGGTACGAGTAGCCGAAGCACGGGGCCGGGCACGGTCCCTGGGCGAACTGGCTGCTGCCCATGACGAGGTTGTGCAGGAAGATCCAATACTGCTCGGTGATGGGTTTGTCCAGGCCGAGCACATGATGGATGTTCGCGATGCTGTCCGGGTTGCAGGTCTTGCCGCACATCAGCAGCGCCGGGTCCCGGGGCACCCCGAAGAACAGCACGAACGTGACGATGCTCAGCAGGAACAGAATGACGACGGCACCGATGATCCGGCGGACGAGGAAGCGCAGCATGACAGGTGGCAGCTCTCAGACGTCAGCGGTCCGGGCGGTACCCGGCGCGCCCGCTCGGTGGGGGCGCGCCGGGTACCGGCAGGGGACGGTTACTTGATGTAGAGGCGACGCGGGTCGATGCCACCGATCACGTCGTCGTAGACCAGGCCGCCGACCTTGGAGCCGGCGATCTGGACCTGCTTGTAGTACGCGGTCGGGACGACGTTGACGACGTCCTTGACGATGTACTGGTCGAGCTTCTCCCACGCGGCCGCGGACTTGACCGGGTCGGTGATCGTGTTGATCCGGTCGATCTCGCTGTTGATCTTCGGGTCGTTGACCTGCGAGTAGTTCTGCGCACCGTCGGCGATCACGCGCCCGTCGTACAGCGGCGGGATCACGGTGGAGGCGGACGGCCAGTCGGCGCCCCACGCGGTGTGGAAGATGTCGTAGTTGTTGTTCAGCTTGGAGACCTGGTCGTAGTAGGTCTCGGCCGGGATCTCCTGGCGCTGGACGTTGAAGCCGGCCTTCGACAGGCCCGCCGCCATGGCGGTGGAGTACTGCTGGCCCTCGGGGGTGTTGATGTAGCCGAAGGTCAGCTTCATGCCGAGCTTGCCGGCCTTCTTCAGCAGGGCCTTGGCCTTGGCCGGGTCACCGGCGGGGTTCTTCTTCTTGCCCCACGGGTCGAAGGAGGGGTCGTAGCCGGAGACGGTCGGGGAGAGCAGGCCGCCGGCGACCTCCATGGCGTCGGTGCCGCCGTAGGCGCGCACGAACGGGGTGACCGGCAGGGCGTAGGCGATGGCCTCGCGGACCGTCTTGTCCTTCATGGCCGGGTGGCTCAGGTTGATGTTCATCTGGCCGACGTACGGCTGGTAGCCGGAGACCGTGCGGGACTTCATCTTCGGGTCGCGCAGCACCTGGGAGAGGTTGCCCGCGTCGACCTGGTTGTTGAAACTGACGCCGGCCTGGTCGGCGCCGCTGTCGGCGAGGAGCGACTTGGTGGACGTCTCGAACTGCTGGTTGAACGTGATGTTGAACTGATCCACGTACTGGTGGCGGATCGGGTCCGTCTTCGGGTCCCAGTTGGGGTTCTTGACCAGCACCATCGACTTGCCGGACTTGAACGACTGGATCTTGTACGGCCCGGTCACCACCGGGTTCTTGTCGTACTTCTCCTTGGTGTCGCCCTTCTTGGAGACCACCGCGTAGCCCGCCATCGCCAGCGCGTAGGGCAGGTCGGGGTGCGGCTTCTTGAAGTGGAAGACGATGGTCTTGTCGTCCGGGGTCGACAGGACGGAGTCGGGCAGGTGCTTGCCCTTGTACGGCCCGCCCGGGAGCAGCTTGCGGTAGGTGGCGCCGGGGGTGTCGGCGAGCCACTGCTGGAGGTAGGTCGGGCCCTGGTTGATGAACGGCGCGAAGAGCCGCTCGACGCTCCAGCGGATGTCCTGGGACGTGATCGGCGAGCCGTCCTGGAACTTGACGCCGTCCTTGAGCGTGTACTTCCAGGTCTTGCCGCCGTCGGTGGTGGTGCCGGAGTCGGTGGCGAGGTCGCCGACCACCTCGTGCTCGTGGCCGTCGTTGCCCGTGGCCTTGTAGCCGGTCAGGCCGCGGTGGATCAGGTTCGCGAGGGAGCCCTCGTCGGAGACGTAGATCTGCGCCGGGTCCAGGTGCGCGTAGCTGTCGCGCTGCAGCACCTCCATGGTGCCGCCGGACTTGGCGCCGGGCACGGCGGGCGCCGGGCCGGTGGAGTCGGCCGCGCCGCCGAACTTGATGGACGCCTGCTGCTGTTTCGCGTCCTGCTGGTCCTTCTTGCCGTTGGTGCCGCTGTCGCTGCCGCCCTTGCTGCAACCGGTGAGCACAAGAGCTCCGGCCGCGAGCACGGAGAGTGCGCCGTATGCGTGGCGTCCGCCCCTACTCATCACGAAGATTCCCACCCATCTGTGTGTCACCAGTGCGTTGTGTGTGTCACCAGTGCGAAGAGGACTGCTGGTCGTGCAGTGAACTGCCGTGAGGTGCAGTGGATTTGCTGTTTTCGGTCAGCGCGCGGTCTTGGGATCGAACGCGTCCCTGACCGAGTCCCCGAGCAGGTTGAACGCGACGATGAAGATGACCATCGATACGCCCGGGAAGAACATGTAGGTGATGTCGTTCTGCATCACCAGTTCGGTGGACGCCTTGGCGAACATCTGTCCCCAGTCCGGCGTCGGTTCGACGATGCCCACGCCCAGGTAGGACAGGCCGGCCTCGGCCGTCACGAAGCCGGGCAGCAGGTAGGTCGCCTGCACCAGCAGCGGTGTGACGACGTTCGGCAGGAGCTCCTTGCGGATGATGCGCCACGGCGAGGCCCCGCTGACCTTGGCCGCCTCGATGAACTCCCGCTCGCGCAAGGAGAGTGCGGTGCCGCGCAGGATGCGGCCGAGGCCCATCCAGCCCAGGAACCACTGGACGAGGATCAGCGCGACCACCCGGACGTAGGTCGGTGTCTCGTCGCGCGGGCTGACGAACAGTGAGACCACGACCGGCATGCTCGCGATGAAGAACAGCTGGGCGGGGAAGGCCAGCAGGAAGTCGATGACGCGGCCGATGAAGTAGTCCGTCCTGCCGCCGAGATAGCCGGCCGCGACACCGAGCAGGATGCCGGTGACGACGACCGCGATGGTGACGGCGACCGAGATCATCAGCGAGGTGCGGATGCCGTAGATCAGCTTGGTGAAGACGTCGTAGCCGTTGCCGGGCTCCAGGCCGAACCAGAACTGGCTGCTGATACCGCCGTTGGGCTGCACCGGCACGCCGGCGCTGTCGAAGAGTTCCGGGCGCTCGTCCGCGTACACCGTGTACGGGTTCTTCCCGTACAGCTTGGCGATCAGCGGGGCGAGCGCGGCGATCAGGAAGAAGAAGCCCACGACGTAGGCCGAGATCACGCCGGTGCGGTCGCGCTTGAAGCGCATCCACATCAGCTGGCCGGGAGACCGGCCTTCGAGCTTGACGGCTTCGTCCTTCGCCTCCGGCCCTGGTTCGCCGTCGACGACGACTGAAGTTCCGCCGCCCTCAATGTCGATAGGACTTGTCACGGTTCGTCCGTTTCACAGGTATGAGTGTGAGTGGTTGCCCGGGTACTCCGAGAACGCGCGTATCCGCAGCCGGACGCGCGTAGTTCTACAGCCGAATCACACCGCTGGAAGCGACGAACTGACCCACCTGGTGTTTGTGGCACCGCGCATGGGGGTTCCTCCTCATGACTCCACGTGTTCACCAACAAAGAGGGATCCCGGCCGTCCTCCGACACCCCTGACGGAAGATCAGGCACCCCTCGGTGCTCGCGAGTCGTCACGCTGTCCCCACAGCGCGTGACCCATTGACCCGAGCGCTACGCGGCTAACTATCTGCCATGAGCCAGGTGGCGACCACTGTCTTTAAATCTCAATTCAGTCACAGCTGGCGGCTAGAACTTCCAAAAACTGGACAAACTGTTCGACGGGAGAAGGCCGCGAAACGGACGTGTTACATGGGTATCGGTCTGGGATCTCCGCATTACGGACAACCGTCCCGTGAAATCGATCATCGACGGCCGGAAAACGGGTTGCGAAAAGCCCGGGCTCCCCCATGCTGGGAAGCCCGGGCTCAAGTGCCTTCGGATCAGCCGTGCTTGGCGCGGCTCGCGGCGCGGGCCCGCTCGCGCTGGTCGAGCACGACCTTGCGGATGCGAACGGCCTCCGGGGTCACCTCGACGCACTCGTCGTCGCGGCAGAACTCCAGCGACTGCTCCAGCGACAGCTTGCGCGGCGGCACGATCGACTCGGCCACGTCGGCCGTCGAGGACCGCATGTTGGTGAGCTTCTTCTCCTTGGTGATGTTGACGTCCATGTCGTCGGAGCGGGAGTTCTCACCGACGATCATGCCCTCGTACACCTCGGTGCCCGGCTCCACGAACAGCACGCCGCGCTCCTGAAGGTTCGTCATCGCGAAGGCGGTGACCGCACCGGAGCGGTCGGCGACCAGCGAGCCGTTGTTGCGGGTCTGCAGCGTGCCGAACCAGGGCTCGAAGCCCTCGTGGATCGAGTGGCCGATGCCCGTGCCGCGGGTCTGGGTGAGGAACTCGGTGCGGAAGCCGATCAGGCCGCGGGAGGGGACGACGAACTCCATGCGGACCCAGCCGGAGCCGTGGTTGGACATGTTGTCCATCCGGCCCTTGCGCACCCCCATGAGCTGCGTGACGGCGCCCATGTGCTCCTCGGGCACGTCGATGGTCATGCGCTCGACCGGCTCGTAGACCTTGCCGTCGACCTCCTTGGTGACCACCTGCGGCTTGCCGACGGTCAGCTCGTAGCCCTCGCGGCGCATGGTCTCGACGAGGATGGCCAGCGCCAGCTCGCCGCGGCCCTGCACCTCCCAGGCGTCGGGGCGCTCGGTGTCCAGCACGCGCAGCGAGACGTTGCCGATCAGCTCCCGGTCGAGGCGGTCCTTGACCTGCCGGGCGGTGACCTTGCGGTCCTTCACGGCCGCCTTGGCGTCGGCGCCCTTGCCGGTGCCGCCGCGGCCGACCAGCGGGGAGGTGTTGGTGCCGATGGTCATGGAGATCGCCGGCTCGTCGACCGTGATCAGCGGCAGCGGGACCGGGTTCTCCGGGTCGGCCAGCGTCTCGCCGATCATGATGTCCGGGATGCCGGCGACGGCGCAGATGTCGCCCGGGCCGGCCTTCTCGGCGGGCTTGCGGGTGAGCGCCTCGGTCATCATCAGCTCGGAGATCCGCACGTTGTGCACGGAGCCGTCGCGCTTGATCCACGCCACAGTCTGGCCCTTGCGCAGCTCGCCCTGCTCCACGCGAAGCAGCGCGATACGGCCGAGGAAGTTGTCCGCGTCGAGGTTGGTGACGTGGGCCTGGAGCGGGGCCTCCGCGTCGTAGGTGGGGGCCGGGATGTGCTCCAGGATGGTGGAGAAGAACGGCTCCAGGCTGTCGGAGTCCGACGGGACCGTGCCGTCCTGCGGCTTGGTCAGCGAGGCGATGCCGTCGCGGCCGCAGGCGTAGACGATCGGGAACTCGATCTGCTCCTCGTCGGCGTCCAGGTCCAGGAAGAGGTCGTAGGTCTCGTTGACGACCTCGTCGATCCGGGCGTCGGGGCGGTCCGTCTTGTTGATGCACAGGATGACGGGCAGGCGGGCCTGCAGCGCCTTGCGCAGCACGAAGCGGGTCTGCGGCAGCGGGCCCTCGGAGGCGTCCACCAGCAGCACCACGCCGTCGACCATCGACAGGCCGCGCTCGACCTCGCCGCCGAAGTCGGCGTGGCCGGGGGTGTCGATGATGTTGATGGTGATCGGGTCCCCGCCGTCCTTCGGGTGGTACTTGACCGCCGTGTTCTTGGCGAGGATCGTGATGCCCTTCTCACGCTCCAGGTCGTTCGAGTCCATGACCCGGTCGTCCACCTGGTCGAGCTGGTGGGCGGCGAACGCGCCGGCCTGCTTCAGCATGCCGTCGACGATGGTGGTCTTGCCGTGGTCGACGTGGGCGACGATGGCGACGTTGCGGATGTCGTGGCGCGTGGCCATAGGTTGCCGTACTCCCGGAGTGTGAGGATTGCCCTGCGCCTACGTCTGTGGGGCGGGCCCTGCCGGGCTGGACACGCCACGGCCTCACCCCATGGTACGTGGCCGCCGCGGCAGCGGTGCCCCGGGCCGTCCTCGCGCTCACTTGGTGGGGCTCGGCGAGACCTTCGCCCCCTTCTTCAGGAAGCCCATGTCCTCGTAGACCGGCGTCTGGAAACCGAAGGCCCCGGCGTTGACCAGGTTCTTCCGGGTGCCCACCAGCTGCGGGCGCTGGTAGAGGGGGATCGAGCCGGCGGCGGCCCAGATGCGGGAGTCGGCCTTCTTGATCAGGTCCCGCTCCTCGCCCTCGTCCAGCGTGGCCGCGGCCTGGTCGAAGAGCTGGTCGACCTGGTCGGTGCCGACCCGCGAGTAGTTCTGCTCGATGTTGATGGAGCCGTCGGCCGCCGGGACCGGCTTGGCGTAGATCGGGCGGGCGTCCGTCGCGGGGAAGGCGGAGGCAGGCCAGGAGTACAGGGCGAGGTCGAAGTCGCCGGCCGCGACGTGGTCCTTGAAGTAGCTGTCGTTCGGGACCTTGGTGATCGTCGCGCGGATGCCGATCTTGTCGAGCATCGCGGTGATCCGCTCGGCGACCGCGTTCAGGGTCTCGGAGCCGGGCCCGGAGGGCAGCACGAAGCGGAGGTCGAGGGCCTTGCCGTTCTTGGCCAGCAGGGCGGCCTTCGCGCCGGCCGGGGCGGCCGTGCCCTTGGGGGCGTACGCGCCGGCCGCGCCGCCGTGCCGGCCCTCCTGCGCGAGGTGCCGGCCGCCCTCGTCGCCCCGCTCCGCGGCCGACTCCTGCTGCGTGCCCTTGTCGTCCTCGCCGACGATGTACTCCCCGTCCTTACCGCCCTCCGACTTGTCTTCCTTGTCTTCCTTGTCCTCCTTGCCGCTCTCCGGGCCGGCCGCCTTCTGCGGCTTCTTCTCCTGCCTGATCGGGCCGCCGGGCACCCAGCCGGCGTCGGCGAGCAGTGCCAGCGCCTCCTTGGTGTCCTGGCTGCCGAGGGCGCCGCTGTCGTCGGCGTAGGCGGGCTGCCCGGGCAGGGCGAGGTGGCTGCCGACCGGCACGGCGGGCAGCCCCACCGGGGTGAGCACCAGCTTGGCCAGCTCCTGGCGGTCCAGGGCGCGGGCGACGGCCCGGCGGACCCGGTCGTCGGCGAGCGGGCCCGTGGAGCCGTTCAGGGCGAGCTGGGTGTAGGCGGGCTCCAGCGACTTGCGGACCTCGAAGTCCTCCAGGGCCTGCTGCTGGTCCAGGTACCGGGTGACGGCCTTGCGCAGCTTCTCCTGGCCGGCCTTGACGTCGTCGGAGTCGAGGCCGTGGGCCAGCGCCCAGGAGCGCAGCTTCTTCGCGGAGGTCTTCCCGGCCCCCTGCAGCGGGGCCCCGGCGCCCTTCTCGCGCGCCGCGAGCTGGATCCGCTCGGCGTCGCCCGGGTCGATGTCGGCGAGGTCCAGACTGCCGTCGGCGAGCGCGGCCACCCGCTTGTCGTGGGGCACGGCGTGCAGCACGATCTCGTTCAGCTTGGCGGGCCTGCCCCACCAGCGGGGGTTGCGGGTGAGGACGACGTTCTTGGCGGCGGTGTCGACCTTGTCGACCTTGAAGGGCCCCGCGGTGACCGTCAGCTTGCGGCGGGCGCCGTCGTTGAAGGCGTCCGGAGTGCCCGTGACGTCCTTCGGGTACAGCGGGGAGAACAGCGACTTCCAGTCGGCGTAGGGGCGGGAGAAGGTGACCCGGACCTGGAGGTCGTTGGCGCCGCGTTCGATCTTCTCGATGCGGTCGTAGCCCGCGTTGCGCGCAGTCCAGTAGGAGCTGTCCTTGCCGGACAGGGCCCGCCACTGGGAGACGAAGTCGGCGGCGCCGATCTCCCGGCCGTCGCTCCAGACGGCCTGCTGGTTCAGCTTGTACAGCACGACCTGGCGCGGCTCGGTCTCGATGACCTTCGCCGACTCCAGATAGGCCGGGTTCGCCACCGGGCGGCCGCTCGCGTCGAGCCGGAACATCGACGGCAGGACGGCCTGGGCGATCCGGGTGGTGCCGGCGTCGGCGTCGGCCTGGTACGTGTTCAGGGTCTCCGGGAGGGCGTCCACGGCCCACTTCAGCGTGCCGCCGTCGGCGACCTTGTCGCGGGCCACCAGGTCGATGTCCTGCCCGGCGAGGAGCTTGGGGGCCCCGTCGTCGGAGCTGCAGCCGGCGAGCAGCGGCACCGCGAGCGCGCCCGCGGTGAGGAAGGCGGCCGAGCGCAGGACCGCGCGCAGGCCGGCGCCGTGGTGGGACATCTCTGCTACCTCCGGGAAGCCGCGGGGCGTTATGATCACGTTTGGCGGTATTTGGAGCTGATCAGATCTATGCGGCTACTGAAGAGGAAAGGATCCAGCGACAGCGAGCGACACGGCGACAACGGACGGTAAGCCACCCGTGCGGCGCAAACACACCGGGATTTGCACCCGCACGCCTGTCCAATCGATGCAGATCCCTTCACAGCACCAGGTGTGACGCGCAACACTCGCAGGCGCATGAACGTTGCCGCCCAGGGCCCGCAGGACCCACGGAAGTGAGGGCAAGTCATGTCCGTGCACGACGACCTGACCACAGTCCAGCGCAGCCTCGACGACCTCTACCGGTCGCTGGGACGGCTGGAGAAGCAACTCGGCAGCGGCGGCCTCGAGATGCGCCGGGTCCGGACGGACGCCGACCATCTTCGGGAGAGCGTGGCGCTGCTGCGTGAGACGGCCACCACCCCGGCGGCCACGAGCCGGCCCGAACTCGTCACCATCTCCGACACCCCGTACGACATCAGCCTGTGGACGGACTCGGACGACGAGGGCCTGGGCGCCCGCGACCGGCACGCCCCCTGAACCGCCCCCGACCGACCGGAGTCATCCATTGGCCACTGGTACGGAACCCCAACAGAACAGCGGCGTCGTACGCACTGGTGCGCGCGCCGCGATCACCGCCCCGCACCTGCGGACCGACCGCTGGTGGCTGGCCCCCGCCGTCACCGCGGCCGGTCTGCTGGCCTTCGTCGTCTACTCGACCTGGCGGGCCTTCGCGAACGCGGACTACTACGCGGCACCGTACGTCTCGCCGTTCTATTCGCCCTGCCTGGCGGAGAACTGCAGAACCATGCACGCCGGGCCGAACTGGGACCTCTTCGGGAGCTGGTGGGGCATCTCGCCCGCGATCATCATCCTGATCTTCCCGCTCGGCTTCCGGCTGACCTGCTACTACTACCGCAAGGCGTACTACCGCAGCTTCTGGGCGTCCCCGCCCGCCTGCGCGGTGGCCGAGCCGCACGCGAAGTACACCGGTGAGACCCGCTTCCCGCTGATCCTGCAGAACGTCCACCGGTACTTCTTCTACGCGGCGCTGCTGGTCGCCGCCGTGCTGACCTACGACACCGTGCTCGCCTTCCGGGACACGCACTACCGCTGGGGTCACATGGGGCTCGGCACCCTGGTGTTCCTGGCCAACATCGTGCTGATCTGGGCCTACACCATCTCCTGCCACTCCTGCCGGCACATCGTCGGCGGCAAGCTCAAACACTTCTCCAAACACCCCGTGCGCTACAAGGCGTGGCAGTTCGTCGGCCGGCTCAACGCCCGGCACATGCAGCTCGCGTGGGCCTCGCTGCTGAGCGTGGCGCTGGCCGACTTCTACGTCTATCTGGTCGCGTCCGGTGTCTTCGACGATCCGAGGTTTTTCTGATGTCCGTGGTGGACCGGCAGGAGTGGGACGTCGTCGTGGTCGGTGCCGGCGGCGCCGGGCTGCGCGCCGCGATCGAGGCACGGGAGCGGGGCGCCCGTACGGCCGTGATCTGCAAGTCGCTGTTCGGCAAGGCGCACACCGTGATGGCCGAGGGCGGCATCGCGGCGGCGATGGCGAACGCCAACGAGCACGACAACTGGCAGGTGCACTTCCGCGACACCATGCGCGGCGGCAAGTTCCTCAACCAGTGGCGGATGGCCGAGCTGCACGCGCAGGAGGCCCCGGACCGGGTGTGGGAGCTGGAGACCTGGGGCGCGCTGTTCGACCGCACCAAGGACGGACGGATCTCGCAGCGCAACTTCGGCGGCCACGAGTACCCGCGCCTGGCCCACGTCGGCGACCGCACCGGCCTGGAGCTGATCCGCACGCTCCAGCAGAAGATCGTCGCCCTGCAGCAGGAGGACTTCAAGGAGACCGGGGACTACGAGTCCCGCCTGAAGGTCTTCCAGGAGTGCACGGTGACCAGGATCCTGAAGGACGGCGATCGCGTCTCGGGCGTCTTCGCCTACGAGCGCGAGACCGGCCGCTTCTTCGTCCTGGAGGCCCCCGCCGTGGTCCTCGCGACCGGCGGCATCGGCAAGTCCTTCAAGGTCACGTCCAACTCCTGGGAGTACACCGGTGACGGGCACGCGCTCGCGCTGCTGGCCGGGGCGCCGCTGGTGAACATGGAGTTCGTGCAGTTCCACCCGACGGGCATGGTCTGGCCGCCGTCGGTGAAGGGCATCCTCGTCACCGAGTCGGTGCGCGGCGACGGCGGGGTCCTGCGCAACTCCGAGGGCAAGCGGTTCATGTTCGACTACGTTCCGGACGTCTTCAAGGAGAAGTACGCCGAGTCGGAGGAGGAGGCCGACCGGTGGTACGAGGACCCGGAGAACAACCGGCGGCCCCCCGAGCTGCTCCCCCGCGACGAGGTGGCACGCGCGATCAACGCCGAGGTGAAGGCCGGCCGGGGCTCGCCGCACGGCGGGGTCTTCCTGGACGTGTCCACCCGGATGCCGGCCGAGGTCATCCGGCGCCGGCTGCCCTCCATGTACCACCAGTTCAAGGAGCTGGCGGACGTCGACATCACGGCGGAGGCGATGGAGGTCGGGCCGACCTGTCACTACGTGATGGGCGGCATCGCCGTCGACTCGGACACGGCGGCGGCGCGCGGCGTGCCGGGCCTGTACGCGGCCGGTGAGGTGGCGGGCGGCATGCACGGCTCCAACCGGCTCGGCGGGAACTCCCTGTCCGACCTGCTGGTCTTCGGGCGGCGCGCCGGCTGGCACGCGGCGGAGTACGCGCAGGGGCTCGCCGACGGGCGGTCGCCGGTCCACGACGCCGAGGTCAACACGGCGGCGGCGGAGGCGCTGCGGCCCTTCTCCGCGGAGACCGAGGGCGAGGCGGGCCCGCCGGAGAACCCGTACACCCTGCACCAGGAGCTGCAGCAGACCATGAACGACCTGGTCGGCATCATCCGCCGCGAGGGCGAGATGGAGCAGGCCCTGCAGAGGCTCGCCGACCTGCGGGTCCGCGCCCGCCGGGCCGGGGTCGAGGGCCACCGCCAGTTCAACCCGGGCTGGCACCTCGCGCTGGACCTGAGGAACATGCTGCTGGTCAGCGAGTGCGTGGCGCGGGCCGCGCTGGAGCGGACCGAGTCGCGCGGCGGACACACCCGCGAGGACCACCCGACGATGGACCGCCGGTGGCGCAACGTCAACCTGCTGTGCAGGCTCGCCGACCCCACGGGCGGGCTGGCGGCGACCGATCCCGCCCGCGGCCAGATCCGGCTGGCCCGCGAGAACACCGAACCCATCCGCCCCGACCTGCTCGCCCTCTTCGAGAAGGAGGAGCTGGTCAAGTACCTCGCCGAAGAGGAGCTGTACGAATGAGCAGCTACGAGGCCCGCTTCAAGGTGTGGCGGGGCGACGAGCAGGGCGGCGGCCTCGAGGACTTCAAGGTCGAGGTCAACGACGGCGAGGTGGTCCTGGACATCGTCCACCGCCTGCAGGCGACGCAGGCGCCGGACCTGGCCGTGCGCTGGAACTGCAAGGCGGGCAAGTGCGGTTCGTGCTCGGCCGAGATCAACGGGCGCCCGCGCCTGATGTGCATGACCCGCATGTCGGTCTTCGACCGGGAAGAGACCATCACGATCACTCCGCTGCGCGCCTTCCCGGTGATCCGGGACCTGGTGACGGACGTCGGCTTCAACTACCAGAAGGCCAGGGAGGTGCCCGCGTTCGTGCCGCCGGCCGGCCTGGGCCCGGGTGAGTACCGCATGTTCCAGGAGGACGTGGACCGGTCGCAGGAGTTCCGCAAGTGCATCGAGTGCTTCCTGTGCCAGAACACCTGCCATGTCGTCCGCGACCACGAGGAGAACAAGGCGGTGTTCGCGGGACCGCGCTACCTGATGCGCATCGCAGAGCTGGACATGCACCCCCTGGACGCGGCCGCCGAGACGGGCCTGGACCGCAAGCGCACCGCCCAGGACGAGCACGGCCTCGGCTACTGCAACATCACCAAGTGCTGCACGGAGGTGTGCCCCGAGGGCATCAGGATCACGGACAACGCCCTGATCCCGCTGAAGGAGCGGGCGGTCGACCGCAAGTACGACCCGCTCGTGTGGCTGGGCGCGAAGATCAGGCGGCGTTCCTCGTAGCGCAACCGCCGGGGCGCCGGGCCGGCATGCGCGGGCCCGGCCCCGGCTCCGGTCACCGGACCCAGTCCTCGGAATAGGCCCGCCAGTCCGCGTCCGTCGCGGCGAAGTCCACGTACAGGGCGACGCCGAAGCGGGCGCGTCCGGCGTCGGTACGGGACAGCCCCAGCCGGACGCCCCGGACGGCGGCCGGGACGGTCTCCGCGTGGGCCCAGTGGCCGAACCGGTTCTCGTGGTAGAACGGCAGGCCCATCAGCAGGTCGGTGGTGTCGGGCGTGACCTCCAGGGCGAGGCTGGTCTGCTCGGCCACATAGCCGCCGTACAGGCTCTGCAGCGGCTGCATGGTGTCGTACGACATGACGGCGATCTGGTCGACGCGACGGGCCACCTGTCCGAAGTAGGCCTGCGACCACCACTTGGGGTGACCGGTGGTCGCGCCCCAGAACGAGTGGAACGCGGGCAGCGGGTCGATCTGGTGGGCGGCGACCGAGAGCAGGGCGTGCCGCGCGTGGGTGACGGTCCGCAGGTCGTCCAGCAGGGACAGGTAGTCGCGGTCGCCGGAGTGGAGGGGCTCCAGGTCGAAGTGGACGCCCTCGAAGCCGGCGGCGAGGACGCGGCGGGTGGTGGCGACGATCGCCGTACGCGTGGCGGACCGCTCCAGGTGCAGCCCGTCGGGGCTCTCGGTGGCCAGCTTGTCACCGAGCCAGGCCTGCACCCGGACGCCGGGCAGCTCCCGGTGCACGGCCCGGATCAGCCAACCGGCCCTGGGATACGCCGACTCGGGCAGCGTGCCGTCGTCCTCCAGCGGCCCGGAGTGCACGTACAGATCCCGCACGCCGGTGTCGCGCAGCCGCCGGGCCAGCGCCGCCACGTCCTTGTCCGTCTTGCGGCCGTCCACCCAGGCGTGCCCCAGCCAGAGGGCGTCCTGGTGCCGGGTGCGCGTACCGCCGGCCGGATCGCCGGTGTACTCGAGACGCAGGGCGGTCTCGGCGACGAGAAGCGGGAGGAGGAGCAGGCCGAGCACGACGAGAGCGCGACGGACGTACCGCCGGGTGCGGGTGACCGGGGTCCGGCGGCGGGGCCTCCACCCGCGCGACACGGCACGTGCGGGGCCGTCCGCCTGGGCCGCGCCCTCGCCCGTGGGAACGGCTGCGTTCGCCGCGCCTTCTTCTTCCGCCCGGCCGACGGCCGGCGCCGCCCCTTCGCCCGTGGGAGCGCCTGTCTGCGCCGCTCTCTCGGGCGCGCGGCGCTCCGGCTGTGCGTCCGGTGTCTGCTCGCCCATTCCGTCTCCCTGTCCGCCTGGTCCCCCACCCGTATCCACCCGGCTCGCGAAGCGGCCTACCGGCCCATACGCTCCGAAATGTGACGTCCTCCCTCATCCGGGGCCGGCCCCGGCGCCCCAAGGCGCACATACGGGTGCGAGTGGCGCATGCCGTGCTGGGTGCCCTGGTCGGGGCCGGGTGGCTGGTACTGCCGGTGATGACGGCCGGCGTCCAAGATCCGGTTCCCGCCGCCCCCACCGGGCCGGTGGCGAGCGCGCAGGCCCCACCGCAGGACGAGACGTCCACGACCGACCTGATCCTGCCGCTCGTCGCCGGCCTCGCGGCCGTGGCGCTGGCCGGCTACAGCTACCTGCGCCGCACGCGACGCGCCCGGACCCGCACGACCCCGGGCACCGGTTCGGCGCACTCGCCCGCCCCCGCCCTCGCCGACTCCGAACGCGAGGCCCGGGCCGCCCTGGTGCTCGCCGACGACTGCGTGCGGACCAGTCGCGAGGAACTCTCCTTCGTTCAGGGGAGGTTCGGGGACGCGGAGACCGCACCCTTCGTGCACGCCCTGGCGGCCGCCGAAACCGAGTTGGCGGCCGCCTTCGCGATGTGGCGGCGGTACGGGCAGGGGGTGCCCGAGGACCCGGCCGCGCGGCGGCAGGCGCTGGTCGGCGTGGTCGGCCGGTGCGCGGAGGCCGGACGGCGGCTGGACGCGGAGGCTCCCGCCCTGGACCGGTTGCGCGGGCTGGAAGGGCCAGGGTTGGACACGGCGCTGGAGGCGGCCGAGGCGCGGTTCCGGGAGCTGGCGGCACGGACGGTGACCGCGCAGGGCACCCTGGCGGCACTCCACGAGCGGTACGCGCCCTCGGCGACGGACACGGTCACCGGGTACGTCGAACAGGCAAAGGACCGCCTGGTGTTCGCCACCGCCCGGCTCAACGAGGCCCGCCGGGCGGCCGACGCGGGCGACGGCCGGCGGGCCGCCCGTCAACTGCGCGCGGGCGAGGGAGCCGTGGCACAGGCGCAGGTCCTGGTGGACGGTGTGGAGAGGCTCGCCGCGCAGCTGCGGGAGGCGGCGGCCCTGGTCCCCGCCGCACTGACCGGCGGGGAGGCGGAGATCGCCGTGGCCCGGCGCGGGGGTGCGCGCACGTTCCTGACCACCGGCGAGCTGAACGCCCGGTTGGCCCACGCGGACGGCGTGCTGGCCGCGGTGCGGGAGGAGCTGATCCGCGGTCCGTACGACCCGCTCGACGCCCTGCGCCGGATCACGCGGGCCGTGGTCCGACTGGACGTGGGCCCGTCGGGCGTCATGGGCACCGCTGCCCTGCTCGTCGCCCGCAGCACGGTCCCGGCCGCGGAGGACTTCATCGCCACGCACCGCGCCGCGGTGGGCCCAGAGGCCCGGGCGCGGCTCGCGGAGGCGGTACGGAC